>CAZRGD010000425.1:0-2220 GCA_964599505.1 uncultured Nitrospirota bacterium
GACTCGCCCCATGCGTTGGATGAGCAACAAGCAATTCCGCCTCACCCGCTACAGCGACTGCGCCGGTTGAGCCTCCAAGGTCAGCCCGGCGGCGCTGGGTGAGATCTTGCCCCCCTTTCACGAGGCGGTGGGCGGTGACGTGATCGTCGGCCTCGACCATCCCGACGATGCAGGGGTGGTGCGCCTTTCCGACGAGCTGGCCCTTATCCAGACGGTGGACTTCTTCACCCCCATCGTCGACGACCCGTACGCCTACGGTCAGATCGCCGCGGCGAACGCCCTCTCCGACGTCTACGCCATGGGCGGCACTCCCATCGCCGCCCTCAATCTCCTCTGTCTGCCGGTGGGCAAGATCGACCCGGAGGCGGTGGCGGGGATCCTCGCCGGTGGTCGCGACAAGGCGGCGGAGGGGGGCTGCCCGATCATCGGCGGCCAGACGGTGGAGGACCGGGAGCTGAAGTACGGCATGGCGGTCACCGGCCGCGTCCACCCGGAGCGAGTCCTCACCAAGCGAGGGGCGCAGCCCGGCGACTTGCTGGTGCTCACCAAGCCCCTCGGGGTCGGGCTGCTCACCTCCGGCTTCAAGGCGGGGCGCGGCAACAAAGCCCTGGTGGCGCGGGCGGTCGAGACGATGGCGACCCTGTCGGCGATCCCCGCCCGCCTCACCCACGCATTCCAGGTCCACGCCTGCACCGACATCACCGGCTTCGGTCTCCTCGGCCACGCGAGCGAGATGGTCCGCGAGACCGAGGTGGGGTTCCGCATCGAGGCAGCGGCGGTGCCGCGCTTCGAGGAGGCCCTCGCCCGCCCCTATCGCAAGCTGCGCACCCGCGCCGACGCCACCAACCGCGACTACACCCGCGACGTGGCGACGGTGGACACGGCCGTGGACGAGCCGATCGAGGCGCTCTTCTACGACCCGCAGACCTCCGGCGGGCTCCTCGTCGCCCTGCCCGAACGGCGCGCCGAGGGCTACCTGCAGGCGATCGTCGACGAGGGCTACCCCGTGGCCTGCGCGGTGATTGGCAGCGTGGAGGCGGGGCTCGCCGGGCGGATTGTGGTAGAGGGGTAGCATCGGCGGGCGCCGCGATGCCCCTTCCCACACGATCTTCTGCTACCTAGATTCTGCAATCCTTCGAGCACCGAGGGCGTCGAGGCAGGTCCTTCTGCAAGGCGGCGAGCCGATTTCGGCGCAGGCGTACTTGCGGTACGTCGAGCACGAAATCGGTGAAGCCAACGCCGCAGAAGGACCTGAATCGGCGGCCGAATGCCGAAGGATTGCAGAATCTAGGTGCTACGCGACTCAGGTCGGGCCAGGCGGCCACGGGGTGAAGCCGGCCATGGCGAAGTGGCGATCGAAGGTGAAGACCTCACATCACGCGGATCGCTCGATCCCTTTGATCCTTCAGGCGCGCTTCCCCCTGCCGGGAAAACAGAGCCGACGATCTGGGCCTCCTTGGTCGGTTTGTCACCACCGCCCCCCTCCCCTAACCTCGGAGCGTTCCCATTCTTTAGGAGGTGCGTCATGGGTGAGTGTCTCTTTTGTAAGATCGCCGAGGGGGAGCTCCCGGTCGAGCACGTCTACGAGGACGCGGACTATGTCGCCTTCGAGGACATCAACCCGAAGTCACCGACCCACGTCCTGGTAATCCCGCGCCGCCACATCGCCACCCTCAACGACCTGACCCCGGCGGATCGTGCCCTCGCCGGTGGCCTGATCGAGGTGGGCACGACGGTGGCCAAGCGGCTCGGCCACGAGGAGAACGGCTACCGCCTGGTCCTCAACTGCAACGCCGACGCCGGCCAGACCGTCTTCCACGTCCACCTTCACCTCCTCGCCGGCCGCGAGTTTGGCTGGCCCCCGGGGTGAAGGGACGCAAGGCGCGGAGCCCTTCCGCCCTCCGGTAGGAGCCGGCTCCCGCCGGCGATCCCCGCCCGCAGGGCGGGCAGGGCCTACGGCCCTGTTTCGCGAGCAGGAGCTCGCTCCTACCTGACGACTGTGGCCATGGCACCAATACCGACACTCTTCGGCGCCGCGAAGCGGTGCCTCTGCCAGATGCGAAGCAGATGGCATTCGCGAGCAGGAGCTCGCTTCTACCACTTACACCCGCGGGTATAGCGCATGGCCTGCGGTCTGCCCCCCTGGCGGCGCACCGCGCCGCCTCTGCGGTCTGCGCAGCAGACCGCACGCGAGCGGGAGCTCGCTCCTACCGATCTATG
>CAZRGD010000426.1:0-2184 GCA_964599505.1 uncultured Nitrospirota bacterium
CCTGGACGCCATGCCGGGCAAGCAGATGGCGGTGGACGCCGACCTCAACGCCGGCCTCCTCGACGAGCACCAGGCGCGCGCCCGGCGGGCGGAGATCGAGCAGGAGGCCGACTTTTTCGGGGCGATGGACGGTGCCTCCAAGTTCGTCCGTGGCGACGCCATCGCCGGCATCATCATTACCAGCATTAACATCGTCGGCGGCCTGATCATTGGCACCCTGCAACAGGGGATGACCTTGTCGGCCGCGGCTCACAACTACACCATCCTCACCGTCGGGGACGGCCTCGTGTCGCAGATCCCGGCGCTGATCATCTCCACCGCCGCCGGCATCGTGGTCACCAACTCGGCGACTAACGACAACCTCGGCAACACCCTCGCCAAAGAGCTCTCCGCCTACCCGCGGGCGATGTACCTGGCCGCCGGTGTCCTGGCGCTCCTCGGCCTGGTCCCGGGCCTGCCGACCCTGTCGTTTCTGGCCCTCGCGGCGCTGACCGCCTACGTCGCCCACCGCTCTTCGGTGGCGGAGCCGCCGGAGGCGGTGGACGAGATGGAGGAGGCGATCGAGCCGGAGGCGTCGCCCGACACCTCGCCCGAGGCGATGGCCGAGTTGCTGGACCTCGACGTCCTGGAGCTGGAGGTCGGCTTCGGCCTCATCTCCCTGGTGGACGCGGGCAAGAGCGGCGATCTGCTGTCGCGGATCAAGGCGATCCGCCGTCAGGCCGCGACCGATCTCGGGATCATCGTCCCGCCGATCCACATTCGCGACAACCTGCAGCTCAAGCAGGGCGCCTACCGCATCTATATCCGTGGGGTGGCGGTCGCCGACGGCGAGGCGATGCTCCACCACCTCCTGGCGATGGACCCGGGGACCGTGGAGAAGCCAATGGAGGGGGTCGCGACCACCGAGCCCGCCTTCGGCCTGCCGGCCCTGTGGATCTCCGAGCGCGATCGAGAGAAGGCGCAGTTCGCCGGCTACACGGTGGTCGACCTGCCGACGGTCCTCGCCACCCATCTCACCGAGGTGGTCCGCTCCCACGCCCACGAGCTCCTCGGTCGCCAGGAGGTCCAGGACCTTCTCGACCACCTCGGCAAGCGGCGCCCGAAGGTGGTGGAGGAGCTGGTGCCCGGGCTGCTCACCCTCGGCCAGGTACAGAAGGTTCTCCAGAACCTGCTTGCCGAGGACATCTCGGTGCGCAACCTGCAGACCATCCTCGAGGTTCTCGCCGACCACGCCCCCATCACCTCCGACCCGGAGGTGCTCACCGACCAGGTGCGTGCCGCCCTATCGCGGACGATCACCAACAAGTACCTCGGCGACAGTGGCGAGCTGCAAGTCTTTACCCTCGGCGGGGCCATCGAGGAGGAGCTGGCGCGCGCCATCGCCGAGGGCGAGCGCGGTCAGCAGCTCTCCATGGAGCCGGCCCGTGCGCAGCAGATCATCGACAAGCTCGCCGAGACCACCCGCGACTTGCAGGCGGCGTCGATCACCCCGGTGCTTCTCGTCCAGCCCGCCCTGCGCCGCCACCTGCGCCGCCTCACCGACCGCTTTATCAAGGGGTTGGCGGTCCTTTCCTTCAACGAGATCGAGCCCGACGTGCGGGTCCAGTCGGTCGCCACCGTCGAGTAGGCCATGCGTATCCAACGTTTTGCCGCCCGCACCGTCCCCGAGGCCATGGCCGCGGTGAAGAAGGGCCTCGGCTCCGACGCGGTCCTTTTGGAGACGCGCCGGATCAAGGATGCCGCCCGGCGCGCCGCCGGCGAGCTGGTGGAGGTGGTGGCGGCGGTAGACCGCAACCCGGGCCGACGCCGACGGGTCATCCCGCCGGTACGAGCAAAGAGTCTGGAGGACTTTGGCGATCGTCGCGAGGAGAAGCGGGCTCGAGTCCGGATCGGAGACCGTTCGAGGCGCATAGTGGGTCTATGCAACGAAGAACGGGATCCGATCCGGGCCGAGATCCGCGTCTCCGCAGCAGATCGAGCCAAAGGCCGACAGGCTCCTGACTTTGATACGGTCTTGGCGCGCGCCGAAGCGCCGCTCGGCGATGGAGATCGGCGGGTGGTCTTCGACCCGGAGGCTCAGTCTCGAAGGGGGGATGAGGGGTTGGTTGACCGGCACGGCCGGTCAGAGGCGGATGACGTCGCCTCCCCCACAAAGGTGGCCCTGCCCGGCGGGCAGGGCCCTTC
>CAZRGD010000427.1:0-2175 GCA_964599505.1 uncultured Nitrospirota bacterium
CTCTCCCTCTTCTTCTCCCGCTGCCCCGATCGGGGGCATGGCCCCCTCCTACCTGATGGTGCTCCGCCTCTTCGCGTTGGATCCGCCTCCAGCGCCCCGCGGCCTCAGGCGACCCCACCCGCGACGCTTCACCGCCGGCCCCGCGATCACCCCCCCTCTGCGTAATCTGCGAAATCTTCTGCCAATCCAACCTTCAAGGCCCATTCTTTTTCGCAGGTCACCACCCACGACACCCAACCCCCGCCACCCCTCTTTGCGCCCTGGCGCCTTGGTGTCTTTGCGTTGAGCAGTTCCCCCTTCGTGTTCTCCGTGCCCTTCGTGGTTTTGCCCCGCCCGCCCCCGCCGGCGGTTGACACCGTCCTACCCCGGTCGTAGCGTCGCGCCACTCTTCAACCGGGTCCTGTGAGGCTCGAAAGGGTGTGTCCATGCAGGTGGTTCTCCTCTTCCCTCCCCGGGTTTCGGTGCGCAGGGGGGAGCTGTTCTCGGGGGGGCGGTAGGGGTGGAGGAGCCGCGCGTCGAGATCGCCCGTCCCCTCGCTGAGCTCGCCTTCGGCCGCACGATTTCGCGGATGGCGCACGAGATCGTCGAGGCGCACGAGGTCCTCACCAAGGTCGTCCTGGTGGGGATCCGCCAGCGTGGCAGCTACCTGGCACACCGGCTTGCCGCGCGAGTCGGAGAGATTACCGAAACGCCGGTAGCGGTGGGGACCCTCGACATCACTCTCTACCGTGACGATCTACGCGACCGCTCCGACTACCCCGAGCTGGTGCGCACCGAGATCCCGATCGACATGGACGGTGCGGTGGTGATTCTGGTGGACGACGTCCTCTTCACCGGCCGCTCGGTGCGCGCCGCCCTGGAGGGGCTCATGGCCCTGGGGCGGCCGGCGCGGATCGAGCTCGCGGTGCTGGTGGACCGCGGCCATCGCGAGCTTCCCATCCGGGCCGACTACGTGGGCAAGAACCTCCCCACGACCACGAGCGAGACGATCCGCGTCCGCTTCGTCGAGGACGGCGAGACCGAGGACGCGGTGTGCGTGATGGCCCTACCGGACAGGTGCGAGGGATAGCCCGCAGGATCGCCATGGTGACCCAGGAGGTTGGAATGGCCGAGACAATCGATACCCCTGCCCCCAAGGCGCTCCCCTTCGCCCACACCGATCTCCTCGACACGGCGGAGCTCACCGCGGAGGAGATCCGCTTTCTCCTCGATCAGGCGGAGTCGTTCCACGAGATCAACCAGCGGCAGGTGAAGAAGGTCCCCACCCTGCGTGGCGCGACGATCATGGACTGCTTCTTCGAGCCGTCCACCCGCACCCGCTCCTCCTTCGAGCTGGCGGGGAAGAGGCTCTCCGCCGACGTGATCAACTTCTCCGCCGCCGCGTCGTCGCTGAAGAAGGGCGAGTCCCTGCGCGACACCGCCCGCACCCTGGCGGCGATGGGGACCGACCTGATCGTCGTGCGCCACCCCGCCTCCGGCGCCGCCGCCTACCTGGCGCACGAGCTGGAGGTGCCGGTGATCAACGCCGGCGATGGCTGCCACGCCCACCCGACCCAGGCGCTGCTGGACCTCTTCACCCTGCGCCGCGCCCTCGGGCGGCTCTCCGGGTTGAAGGTGGCGATCATCGGCGATATTGCCCACTCGCGCGTCGCCCGCTCGAACCTCCTGGCGATGCGCACCCTGGGGATCGAGACCCGCGTCTGCGCCCCGCCCACCCTCCTGCCGGCGGCGGTGGAGCAATACGGCTGTGCCGTCTACCACCGGATGGCCGACGCCATCGAGGGGGTCGACGCGATCATGATGCTGCGCATCCAGCGCGAGCGGCAGAGCGGCGGCGCCTTTCCCTCCCTGCGCGAGTACGCCCGCAACTACTGTCTCACCCGGAGCCACCTGGCCCTCGCCGCCCCCGGCTGTGTCGTCCTCCACCCGGGGCCGATCAACCGCGGCATCGAGCTTGCTCACGACCTCGCCGATGGACCCGAATCGCGCATCCTCGACCAGGTGACCGCGGGGGTGGCGGTACGGATGGCGGTGCTCTATGTGCTCTGGCAGCAGAGCGGTCGACAGTGATGACGGGCGCGCCATGCACCCCATCTTTGGGCCGTCTCCTCGCCATCCGTGGTAGGAGCGAGCTCCTGCTCGCGATCCGCGGCCGCAGGCCGCGGCAGGCCCGGA
>CAZRGD010000428.1:0-2165 GCA_964599505.1 uncultured Nitrospirota bacterium
CCTACCGACCTGCTGTTTCGCAGTTCTTTGCGGCTTTGCGACTTTGCGTGAGATGTGGTTGCAGTGGCAGTTGCAGTGGCAGCTCCGCCGTTCTTCGCGCCTTGGCGGCTTTGCGTGAGGATGCAGTTCAACCCAGCATGGGCGGTCTTTCCCCTGCGGTTCGCAGTCCGGCGTCGCCGGTGCTTCGCGCGGAGGCGGTGGGGCGCGGGTCTTTAGATCGAGACTTCGCGCAACGTGGAGATTTCGCAGAGGGCGGTGTAGTCGCGATCTCGGTGGAGGACCGGCTCTTTTGCCTCGATGGCGGTGGCAGCGATGACGCAGTCGACCACGGAGCGGACGGTGAGGCCGCGCCGGCGGGCGCGCCGGTAGAGGTCGGTGGCTGCGATGTAGGTATCGGGTGCGCGAGGCTCGATCAACGGAAAGGCGAGCAGGTCGTCGCGGATGACGGTATGTCGTCGCGCTTGGCGTATTCCCTGGAGGATCTCGGCAAGGATGAGACCGGTTATGTAGACGGGAGCGTCTTCTTCGATGGCGCCTTTGAGCACACGCGTCTGGCCGTTCTCCTGCGCGTTGAGAAGGTCGATCCAGACGCTCGTGTCGACGATCATCGCCGCTTGTCTTGGCGAAGCGTTGCCAGGTCGTCCTGCCAGGTGCCGGGCGCTCGATGGCGCAGAATGTTTTGGCGGGTATTCCGTTTGACGAAGGCTTCGAGGGAGATGTGGACGGCTTCCCGTTTATTGGTTGCGCCGCTCAAGGCCATGACCTTTGAAATGAGCTCGTCGTCGAGAACGATGTTGGTGCGACCCATGGGTGTCTCTCCGTAAGGATGATGGTGTATTTCTATGGAGAAATATACACCAGGATGGTCTCCTGTGGCATCGGATTATACGCCTATCCCCTTAGCTCAGGACCCGTACCCGATGGGAACACGAAGGCACGAAAACTTGAAAACACGAAAAAACTCCACCCAAACTTTTCGTGTTTTCCCCCTTTCGTGCCTTCGTGTTCCGCATTCGCCGATCTGCTCTGGGGCTTCATGAGCTAAGGGAATAGGCAGTTCGGATTATGTCCGAGGAAGAGGCCCGGTTACCGGAGTGGATACCGTGGTCAGGAGTGGGGGTGGCGTGAATCGAGGGCATGGCCCGCTCCTAATCTCTCCCCGCGCATTCCCACCCCCGATGTCCCCCGGCGCGCCACCGGCGACACGTCGTCTCTCCGATCGGGGGTACAACCCCCTCCTACCGGTCGTTGTCTAAAGAAGATGTCGCCTTCGTCATGCTCAACCTGTTGTTTTCAGAATGAACTACGTCGTCCGTCATGAGCTAAGGGGATAGGCAGCTCCGGCGATGGTCGGGGTGGCAGCAAGCGCAGGGAACATCCCACCGGCCATGTGCCCTTTGCGACCGACTCTGATGGGGCTGCGTGGCTCCCTTGTCCCCCAAGTCTCCCCGTGTCCCCCGTGGTGAAGATGGTGAACCGACGATGATGGAGTTATCCCTCTCGGTTGAGGTACTCCCACGCCACCTGGGCCAGGAGCTGGGCGCCGAGAGGGAGGGCGGTTTCGTCGAGGTCGAAGCAGGCGTGGTGGAGGGGGTGGTGGGTGGCGGGGTCGTCGTTTCCGGTGCCGAGGCGGAAGTAGCTCCCCGGGGCGAGCTCCTGGTAGCAGGAGAAGTCTTCACCGCCCATGGAGGGCTCGGTGATTTCGATGATTCCCTCTTTGCCCACGACCCGGGCGGCGGCTTTTGCGAGGAGGTCGGTGAGGGCTCCGTCGTTGATGACCGGCGGGGCGCCGACCTGGTAGTCGAGGCGAAAGTGGGCGCCCATTGCCCGGCAGACGCCGTCGAGGACCTCCTCCATTACCTCGCGTACCCGCAGGCGGGCGTCGTTGGCGAGCGTCCGGACGGTGCCGGTGAGGGTGGCGCGGCCGGGGATGACGTTGGCGGAGATGCCGGCGTGGATGGCGCCGACGGTGAGGACGGTGGGGGTGTGGGGGGAGATGCGCCGGGGGCGGATCTCGTGCAGGGCGCAGACCGCCTGGGCGGCGGCCAGGAACGTGTCGATCGCCTCGTGGGGGCGGGCGGCGTGGGCCGGACGTCCCTCGCTCTCGATGGTGATGAAGTCGCCGGCGGCCATCATCAGCCCGTGACAGATGGCGACATAGCCGA
>CAZRGD010000429.1:0-2160 GCA_964599505.1 uncultured Nitrospirota bacterium
CGACCCTACGGTCAGGTGCCACATCTTGTTTCCGCTGATCCTCAGAGACGCAGAGACGCGAAGGAGAACGGGCGGAGGTGTGGTCTCCTTGGTGGTCGACCTCTGACCTGGAAGGCATGGGGGGCCGCAGATTTCGCAGATTGGCGCAGATTTCGGGACGGTGCGGACAGACCCAGAAAGGCCTGGCAGGGGAACAGCTAACCGCAAATGGGGCGCGAATAGACGCAAATAGCTGGGGCGTCATCGGTGACGAAGCGCAGGGTGAGGTTTGGCCCTGAAGGAGATCTCACCACAGAGGTCACGGAGGGCGCAGAGGCTTCAGGCCGGGGATGAGGCGGCAAACGCGGTGGAGGTTGGGTGGGGTGGCGCCTTGCAGGTGGAATGGCCACGAAACCCACACCGGTGACGTCAGACTGGTGGCATCCACCATTCGCGCCCCATTTGCGGCTTGATCTATGGATTGACCTTCCGGGCTACGTCGCCACTGCATTGCAGCTCCGACGACGCATCTCCCCCCAAAGCCCCCTCTCGGCACGCAGCCCCCTGGACTCATCGCCTCAGTGCTCCGTGGTCTTCGTGACCTCCGTGGTTTTGCCCCCTTGACCATGGTTAAAACATACGTTTGAATTTCTATTTCAGATTGAGACCGGAGCGTGGCGATGGCGGTGACGAGCACGGTGGACACGAAGGAGCGGCTGCTCGATGCGGCGGAGGCGCTCTTTGCGCGCCAGGGGTGCCACGCCACCTCGGTGCGCGCGATCACCCGCGCGGCAAAGGCGAACCTGGCGGCGGTGGGCTACCACTTCGGCTCCAAGGAGGGGCTGATCGAAGCGGTGATCGATCGCCGCTTGACCCCCTTGAACCGCGCTCGCGAGGCACAACTCGACGCAGCGGTCGATGCGGCCGCGGCGGCGCACCATCCGCCGGAAGTGACCGAGGTCCTGCGCGCCCTCATCGAGCCGACCCTGCGCTTCCGTGCCCACGAGCCGGCCAGCCCCGACTTCATCGCCCTCATTGGCCGGGTGATCCACGAGCCCGAGGCGCACGTTCGCGACTACTTCTTCGCCCGCATGCGCCCCCTCTTCGACCGTCTCCTCCCTGCCCTCTGTGACGCCCTGCCCGACCTCTCGCGCGAGGTAGTTACCTGGCGCCTCCATTTTTGCATCGGCGCCTTCGCCCACACCCTCTTCCTCGCCGCCACCCCAGTACCCCTGGCGGGGGGCGAGGTGGATGTTGAGCCGGACCGCCTCCTTGACCTCCTCCTTCCCTTCCTCTCCGCCGGCATGGAGGCCCGACCGTGAGGAGGGCCGCCACCGCCCTTGCGCTCGCCGCCGTGGCCGCCGGGTGTGCCAGCCACCACGTGGCCCCCGCCATGGGTGACCTCACCCTGCCGGCCGCCTTCCGTGAAGCAACCGCCGTGGCCCCCCGGGCCGCCGGGGCGTGGTGGCGCGCCTTTGGGGATCCCCACCTCGACCGGCTGGAGGCCGAGGCGCTTGACCACAACCAGAACCTCGCCGCCGCGAGCGCCCGTCTGGCGGCGGCGGAGTCGGCGGCGGTGGCCGCGAGCGCCTCCCTATGGCCGAGCCTCGACGCGAGCGGCAGTATCACCCGCACGAGCCGTCCCGGCTTCTTCGGTACCGACACGGGCACGAGCCACAGGCTGTCGCTCGCCGCCGGCTACGAGATCGACCTATGGCACCGCATCCGCGCCGGCCGCGAGGCGGCGCGCCAGGAGGCACGGGCGAGCGCGGCGGACCTCGCCGCCCTGCGGATCACCACCACCGCCCAGGTCGTCGACCTCTACCTCCTGGCGGTGGAGGGACGGGCGCAGCTCGGCCTCCTGAACCGCACCATCGCCTCCTTCGCGGCGAGCGTCCGGGCGGTGGAGGCGCGCTACCGCTCGGGGATCGCCCCGGTCATCGACCTCTACCAGGCACGCCAGGCGCTGGCCGCGGCACGCGCCCGGCGGCCCGCCGTCACCCGCGCCCTGGCCCAGGCGGAGCACGGCCTCGCGGTGATCACCGGGCGGCCGCCGGAGGCGGCGGTGGCCGGCAGCACCGCGACCCTCCCGGAGCCGCCGGCCGTCGCACCCGCCGGGGTCCCCGCCGATCTGCTGGTGATGCGACCCGACCTCGCCGCGGCCCTGGCGCGGGTGAAGGC
>CAZRGD010000430.1:0-2132 GCA_964599505.1 uncultured Nitrospirota bacterium
CCGGAGGTGCAGCACATCAGCGCCATCTACGAGCCGATCATCAAGGCCACCCTCCTCGTCCCGCGTGACCTGGTGGGTGGGGTGATGACCCTGTGCCAGGAGCGGCGCGGCATCCAGCTTGGGATGGACTACCTCCCCGGCGACCGGGTGATGCTGCGCTACGAGCTCCCCCTGGGGGAGGTCGTCCTCGATTTCTACGACCGGTTGAAGTCGGTCTCGCGCGGCTACGCCTCGATGGACTACGAGATCGCCGACTACCGCCCCGCGGCGCTGGTGAAGCTCGACATCCTCCTCAACAAGGAGCCGGTGGACGCCCTGTCGTGCATCGTCCATCGCGACCAGTCGTACCCCCGCGGCCGGGCGCTGGCCGAGAAGCTCAAGGAGCTGATCCCGCGCCAGCAGTTCGACGTCGCCATCCAGGCCGCGGTCGGCTCACGGGTGATTGCCCGGGAGACGATCAAGGCGCTGCGCAAGAACGTCACCGCCAAGTGCTACGGCGGTGACATCTCGCGCAAACGCAAGCTCCTGGAGAAGCAAAAGGCGGGCAAGAAGCGGATGAAGCAGGTGGGCAACGTCGAGGTCCCCCAGTCCGCCTTCCTCGCGGTCTTGCGCCTGGGGGACTAGCAGCTTTCAGCGGACAGCATTCAGCTTTCGTGGACAGCTCCGCTGATCATTTTTTGAGAATCCTCCCCCGAGACCTGCGTCGCCTTCTCCGACTCATTACCCCCTTACCTTGAACCCCTGATAGCTGATCGCTGAAAGCTTGTTGCCATGGAACTCCCCGAAAATCGCGCCAAATATCTCTACGGCGTCCCCCTCGCCCTCACCGGGGCACTGATCATCGCCTACCAGATCGACGCCCACGGCTCGACCGGCTGGCTTCTGCCACGCTACGCCCTCGGGGTGGCCCTGCTCGCCCTCGGCAGCGCGCGGGTGGCGGCGGCGCGGTGGCTGCCACGCAAGGTCATCGAGTACCACGACGCCCTCTCCCTGGCGGTGGTCCTGGCGCTCTTTCTGCGCACCTTCTGTGTCCAGGCCTTCAAGATCCCGTCGGGCTCGATGGAGCCGACCCTGCTGATCGGCGACCACCTGCTGGTGAACAAGATGCTCTACGGCATCCGCCTGCCGGGGATGGACCACCCGATCTTCACGATCCGTGAGCCGCAACGTGGCGACATCATCGTCTTCCGCTACCCGCGCGACGAGACTCGCGACTTCATCAAACGGCTCATCGGCATCCCCGGCGACACCATCGAGGTACGCAACAAGGTCCTCTACGTCAACGGCAAGCGGCAGGTGGAGCCGTACGCCCAGTGGATCGACCCGGTGACCTACCCACGCGAGGCAGCGCAGATGGGGCCGCGCGACAACTTCGGGCCGTACAAGGTTCCGCCCGGCCGCTACTTTTTTATGGGCGACAACCGCGACAACTCCCACGACTCGCGCTTCTGGGGGACCGCGACGCGTGCCGAGCTGGTGGGCAAATCGATGGTGATCTACCTGTCGTACAACCCACGCAACTACCTACCGCGCCTGTCGCGCACCGGGCGGGTGACGCGGTAGCGCCGACGTCGCCCCGGCATCGGTGTGACGCGGGGCCGATAGGAATCTACCGGTGCTCCGGCGTCGCGTCTCATTCTGAGACGCGACGCCGGAGCAGGCCGCACGGCGATCTTGCAGCGAGACGCGCAACGTCTTGACGTTCCTCGTTTTCTCCGGCAGGGCGTCGACCTCAGGTTGCTTGGCACCGGAGTTGCAACGACACGGGTAATTGCCAACCCGTACTCCAACCCAAGGGAAAGGAGGTCCCCATGTGCCAAAAACGCCCGCATGTATGTGCCCGGACCGAGGGGTTCCTCCACCTGAATCGCGGCGACCAGTGGATCAGCGAGGAGGATGCGACCCGCAAGCTGGTGGAGATCCAACCGTACGATCACCAAATCACCGTCACCACCCGCGTCCCCGCGGTGGTCGCCTTCTGCCACCACCCACCGTGGTGCTTCACGATGATGACCGTACGCGAGTACGACGAGCAGTCATGGCTGCCGGGGGTGCCGTAGGGCTCGCTTCGCGAGCCAGGGGTTAGGGGCTAGGAGCCTGTCGGACTTATGCGATCGTCGCGAGGGAAAGCG
>CAZRGD010000431.1:0-2123 GCA_964599505.1 uncultured Nitrospirota bacterium
TCCCGACCCCCTTCGACTCGCGGGTGCTGCTGCGGGTGGCGCCGGCGGTGGCGGCGGCGGCGATGGCGAGCGGCGTGGCGCGCAAGGAGATCGACGATCTCGACGGCTATCGCGACCACCTCGAAGGGCTCCTCGGCCCGGGCCGCCAGCTCCGCCGCACCCTCATCCGCCAGGCCCAGGCGACCGGCCCGCACCGGATGGTCTTTCCCGAGGGCAAGGACCCGGCGATCCTCCGCGCCTGCCAGATCCTCATGGAGGAGGGGATCGCCGCGCCGATCCTCCTCGGCCGGGAGGGGGCGATTCGCGCCCGGATCGACGAGCTGGGGCTCGACCTCGCCGGCGCGGAGATCATCGACCCGCGGCGGGTGGACGAGCGGCGGCGGTTCGCCGATCTGCTCTTCGCCCTCCACCAGCGGCGCGGCCTTACCCACGAAGGGGCGGCGCGGCGGCTGGATCGGAACCGCAACCTCTTTGCCCTGATGATGGTCCGTGAGGGGCTCGCCGACGGCGTGGTCACCGGCGCCACCCAGCACTACCAGGAGGTGATCGGGCCGATCCTGTCGATGATCCCGCCGGCAGAGCGCAGTGGTCGGATCGCCGGGGTCTACTGCCTGGTCTACGAGCGGCGCGTCCTCTTCCTCGCCGACACCACCCTCCACGTCGATCCCACCGCCGAGCAGCTCGCCGAGATCGCCTGCGGCGTCGCCGACCTCGCGGCGTCGCTCATGATCACCCCGCGGGTCGCCTTCCTCTCCTACGCCGACTTCGGCTCCGTGCGCCACGGCTCTCCGGAGCGGGCGCGGCAGGCGGTGGCCCTCTTTCGCGAGCTGCGGCCGGGGGTCGTCGCCGACGGCGAGATGCAGGCGGACACCGCCCTCTCGGCCGCCAAGCGCAAGTCGAGCTTCCCCTTCGCAAGACTCGAGGGCGACGCCAACTGCCTCATCTTCCCGAGCCTCAACGCCGCCAACACCGCCTACAAGCTCCTCGCCCACCTCTCCGAGTGCGAGGCGATTGGCCCGATCCTCGCCAACATGCCGTACGCGGTGAACGTCCTCCAACTCGCCCCAGGGCCGGAGGAGGTCGTGGACATGGCGGTGATCACGGCGCTGGCCGGCGCGGGGCGGTGAGAGGAGACGCTGAAACTCCTCACCCTTGGCGCGTGAGAGGTTGAGCAGCCGCGCCCGCACCGATACCGCTGTGTTGGTGGGCTTTGCACGGGGGCTCATGCCAGCGCCTCAACATAGGGTTGGATGACGCGGGTGACGCGATCGACCTGGGCGAAGCGCCAGAGAGCGTCGAGCTTCTTCGGGTGGAGACGCCGGTAGTCGCGCAGGGCCTCGACTGCGACATCGAGACCGATCTTGTTACGGAACTTGAAGCAGTCGGCCACAGTCTTGGCGGCGCTGAAGACTCGCACCGGGACGCCCCCTACGTCGTGCTCTTCGACCCCCTCGTGAAAGGCCACGCCCGACATGTAGACGAGCCGCAGGGGGGGGCTACCCTGCTGAGGCCGCCACGCCTTGCGCTCGATCGCCATCCATACCTCGAAGGGGTTCTGGGTGGTGAGGCCGTGGAAGCGGAGGGCCGAGATCAGGCACACAACACCGTGTGGCGTGCGGCGGCTGGCCTCGGCAAGGCTGTGACTTTCGCCCAGGACGGCGCCGGGCAGGGTGTAGAGGCCACGCTGAACCCGCTCGATGATCCCCTGCTCGCGCAGTCGCCGGATCTGCGAGCGCGTCACCCCGTGGCCTTCGAGGTCACAGGAGCGAGCCACCCCGGCCTGGCGCAGGAATCGGAGCGCGCGGTCTGTTGGAGAAGGGGATGTCACGAATCCTCGGCATTTAGCGATAAGTGCCGAGGAAACGTATCGCCCGACGCGCGAGGCCGTCAACTCCGCAGGCAAGGTGGTGGTGGGCACCGCGAAAACCGCGGCACGGAGGAGGTGGATGCCGACATTTTGTCGGGGATTGTGATCTTTCCCCGACGTTTCGGACGTCCTCACAAATCGGAATCAGGCTTCCAAGGTTGGAAGTTGATCTCCAGCCAATACCCTCACGGTCGGCCTGTCCGCTCCGGACGTTCGGGAAGCCGCCGCCGGTCGATCCAGCGGGTACACCGGAACC
>CAZRGD010000432.1:0-2093 GCA_964599505.1 uncultured Nitrospirota bacterium
CCCCGTCCCCCTTCCCTTCCCGCGTCCCTGTCTCTGGTGCGTAGGTGTGGCGAAGGAACGAGGTGTTGGCGGTGTTCTCCAAAAGCCGCCGGACGAAGTACGCCATCCCCGGCAGGAGCTCGCCCACCGGCAGGTACATCCGCACCCGCACCCCGCGCGCCACCAGGGCGCGGGCCAGGGCCTCGCCCATGCCGTAGAGGAGCTGCACCTCGTAGTCGTCGGGGCCGAGACCGAGCCCCTCGGCGGTGGCCAGGGCGTGGCCGAGGGAGTCGGCGTTGTGGCTGGCGATCGCCGGATAGAGGTGGTCCGCCGAGCCCAGCAGCCGCGCCGCCAGACGGTCGAAGGCTCCGTCGGTCTCCCCCTTCGCCTCGAAGACCGGCACCGGCCAGCCGCGCTGGCGGGCGATCGCCACCTCGGTGTCCCAGTAGGCGCCCTTCACCAGGCGCACCGACAGGCGGCCCGGGTGGCGGCGGGCGAGGGCGATTACCCGGTCGAGGTCCGCCTCGGTGTCGCGCAGGTAGGCCTGGAGGACGCAGCCGAGGCGCGCCTTCGGATGGGCCTCGGCGAGCCGCTCGAAGAGATCGAGGATGATCCCCTTGAGGGACCGGTCCTCCATGTCCAGATAGAGGAGCAGGCCGGCGCCCTCCGCCGCCGCCACCAGCGGCGCCATGGTGGCGGCGAGACGGGCGACGCAGCCCGCGGTGGCGGCGGGGTCAAGGTGGGGATCGAGGGCGCTCACCTTCACCGAGATGGAGCCGTCGCCGGCTACGACCCGTCCCGCGACCGACCCCACCAGGGTCTGGTAGCCGGCGAGGTGGAGGGCGGCCTCGGCGGCCGAGCAGGTGCGCTCACCGAGGAGGTCGACGGTCACCGCCACCCCGTCGTCCGCGAGGCGCGCCACCACCGCCCCCGTCTCCCCCGGACCGGGTGCGGCGATGAACTGGGTGGCGAGGCGGCGGATGTTGCGTCGCACCGTCGCCGCGGTCACCGGTGCCGACCAGCGGCCACCGGCGAGGTGGAGGGCGGCGCGCAGGGGCGCCGGCAGATCGGCATCGGCGAAATACGCCCGCAGGTGGTCGACCACCTCGGTCGCCGAGTCGAGGCGCGGCAGGCAGTCGATGAAGCGGAAGAGGGCGGTGCGGAAGGCTGTATCCGCCAACGCACGGCCGATGAGCGGCGCGAGCCAGCCGCTCGGGTCGAACAGCGGCGGCCGCTGACGCCGAAGTGCCGCCACCAGCTCGCCGCTGATCTGTGCGGCGCGTTCTGGGGTGTGATCGAAGGGGGCCATCCCTTCCACTGTAGCCACGCCGCCGCCGGTGCGCCGCACCCCCCGTCTCAAAGTGAGACGAGGGGCGCTTACAAATTAGCCGGCATTTTGAACTACAGACTTCTAAGCCATTGTCGTTCCTTCGTTTTACACGAAATACCCACATTTTCTCGAAGGTGGCATGTCGGTTGCTATAGCCACGGCAGATCCAGCAGCGGGTGCTTTCATGGCACGACTCCTTCTCCTCCTCCTCGCCCTCGTCCTCACCGCTGCCGGACCGACCGTGGCCGACCCCCTTCACTCCTCCGGGGGGATCGGCCACGGACCGCTGTGCGGCGCCTCGTGCCGCAACGGCGATGGCCTCGGCCACGCCACCCCGTCGGCGCTGGAGTACGGCGAGCGGGGGGCACACGCCACCGGCGCCACCGACGGCCTGCGCCCAGACCGTTGCCACATGCCGTGCCGCAACACCCGCTCGTGCTGCTTCCACCGGGTCCGCACCGCCGCCGACCGCCCCACCTGCGGCCACTGCGCCAAGCCACCGGCGTAAGGCAGGCGCACGATCCGTCGGGTCGACGGAAGCATGGCTCTTGCAGATGCCGAGTGCAGGCACATTGCTATAGTCCTTCTGTCTCCTTTTCCCTTGCTCCTCCTCCTCCCTGCGAGGGAAAGAGACCTCCCGGGCCGACCTCTGGTCGGCCCGGGATGCTTTTCTTGGGGGAGAGGGAGAGGGCCAGCCGCGAGTGGGATCCGGCTCCCGCCGACGCTCCCAGGCCAACGGCACGGCCGGCCCCACGGATCTGCTGCGCTACGGACGATTACGCCC
>CAZRGD010000433.1:0-2079 GCA_964599505.1 uncultured Nitrospirota bacterium
CACCGGCGCTCCTGGGCGCGCCGCCTGCACGCGCCGTCCTGCGTCTGCCTGCTACGTCCCCCCCCTCTCCGGGCGGGTGGTGGACGCGGCCGAGATGCTCTCGCCGCAGGCGGAGCAGGCGATCACTCAGGACCTCGCGGCGCTGGAGCAGAGTGACTCCACCCAGGTGGTGGTCCTCACGATTCCGACCCTCGACGGGGAGGACATCGACTCCTTCGCCCTCCGCACCGCCCACGACACCTACCACCTGGGCCAGAAGGGGAAGGATAACGGCGTCCTGCTGCTGGTGGTGCGCGACGACCACAAGGTGCGTATCGAGGTGGGGTACGGTCTGGAGGGGGTCCTCACCGACCTCCTCGCCGGCCGCATCGTCGACGACGTCATGGTGCCGCGCTTCCGCGCCGGTGACTTCGAGGGCGGCATCGCCGCCGGGGTGGTGGCGATCGGCCAGGCGGTTCGCGGCGAGTTCAAGGCGCCGGCGAGTCGCCGTAGCCACCGCCGTGGTCGCAGTGGCAACTCCCTCTTCGGCCTCCTCATGCTCCCCGCCATCCTCGGCCGCGGCGGAGTGCTCTTCGGCCTCCTCGGCGGCGCCATCGCCGGGCCGCTGATGGTCCTCTTCGCCTTTCCTCCCTTCTCCATCTTCAAGGCGGTGGTCGCGGCGGTGGGGTGCGGTCTCCTCGGGACTCTGGTCGGCGGTCTCTTCGGTGGGCGGCGCGGGATGATGGGGCTCGGCTACACCGGTATGATGCTTGGCGGTCCGCGGATCGGTGGCTTCGGTGGCGGTCTCGGGGGCGGCGGGTTCGGCGGTTTCTCCGGGGGCGGCGGTGGCTTCGGTGGCGGCGGCGCCTCGGGGGGGTGGTGAGATGACCGTGACCCACGAGCTGCTGAGCCCCGCGGCCCAGGCGCGCATCACCCAGGCAGTTGCCGCGGCGGAGAAGACCACCTCCGGCGAGATCGTCGTCACCGTTGTCCCCGAGTCCGACCCGTACCCACGCGCCGAGCTCTTCGCGGCACTCTTCTGCGGGGTGGCCGCGGGGCTCGTGCTCACCCTCGTCACCGGCTCCGACTCCCTCTACCGATTTCTCCCCGCCACGATCGTCGCCACGATGGTCGGTGTCGGCGTCGTGCGCCGCCTGCCGTTCCTCAAACGCCCCTTCGTCTCACCCTGGATCCGCAAGCTGGAGGTCCGGCAGCGGGCGATCCAGGCCTTCTTCGACCACCGCCTCTACCAGACCCGCGACGCCACCGGCGTCCTCCTCTTTCTGTCGCTGTTGGAGCGGCGGGTGGAGCTCCTGGCCGACAAGGGGATCGACGAGCGGGTCCCGGCGGGGAGCTGGGACGGGGTGGTCGCCGACCTGACCAGCGCCCTGCGCCGCGGGGATGTGGTCAACGGCACGGTGGTCGCGGTGGAGCGCATCGGAACCATCCTCGCCGCCCACGCCCCGCCGCGCGACGACGACACCAACGAGCTCCCCGACGCCCCGCGGATGGGGTGAGGCGCAGTAGAAGGTAGAAGGTAGAAAGTAGAAGGTAGAAAGTAGAAAGGGGAGGGCGTCAGCGGCGGTGGTCGGGGGAGCCGGCGCGGGCCTGGAAGGGGGGCTCGCGACCCTTACTCGGGCAGCTTGAGGAACTCCTTCATCGACCGCATCAGGGTGGAGAAGTGGTCCGGGTTGGCGAGGCTGAGGCGGTACTCGTTGATCACGATCACTCGCTGCCCCTCCCACTCCTTCCAGCAGGCGGGACAGGTGTGGGCCAGCAGCTTCTCGCCGAGGGCGCCGCCGAAGTCGCAGGAGGTCATCGGCTCGGCGGTCTGACCGCAACGGCTACAGGTGATGGTGGACATGTTGGCTCGCTTCGCTCGCGGGGGTGGGGGGTGAGGGATGGGGGATGAGGGGATGGTTGGCCGCTGCGCGGCCAGCGATGCTTTCTGGAGTGAGGCTCCCCCCTTTCTACTTCCTACCTTCTACTTTCTACTTTTCCTCCATCGGCATATTGATTCGCCCCGAAGGGGCGTCCTTCCCTAGTCCCTAGCCCCTAGCCCCTCGTTTTCGATACACCGTCCGTGGCAGCCGCTCGAGC
>CAZRGD010000434.1:0-2077 GCA_964599505.1 uncultured Nitrospirota bacterium
CGCCGTCATAGCGCCGCCGCGCGCGTGCGTCTGTTGGCGCGTCCTAGGTTCACCTGGTCGGGCAGGTCGGTGAGTGTGCGGGGGGCCGGGGTGGGACGCCGGCAGCCAGGACCCCGGTAGGCGGACGGGCAGAGGGCGACGAGGGCCGCGGTGGTGGTAATGGGCCGGGCGGCGAGGATCCGGCGGGCGAGGCTCCGGGCGTGGGGGATCTCGCCGAAGTCGCGCAGGACACGGGTGAGGCTCGCCTCGTCCTGGTGGTCGAGCCATGCGGAGACCGGCTCGCCGGCGGTGGGGTCGAGGCGCATGTCCAGGGGCCCGTCGACCTGGAAGGAGAAGCCGCGGCTCGGGTCGTCGAGCTGATCCGAGGAGGGGCCGAGGTCGAGGAGGACGCCGTCGAAGGGTCCGCCGGCGAGGCGGCCGGCGGCGAGGTCGGCAAGCGCCGTCTCGAAACGGCTGTGGAGGAAGCGGACCTCGGCCTCGGGGAAGGCGGTCTCAAGGCCGCTGCGCACCCACGCCCCCGGGTCGCGGTCCACCGCGATCAGCCGGCCGCGGCCGCCGGCGGCGGTGAGCAGGGCATGGCTGTGGCCGCCGCCGCCGAGGGTGCCGTCGAAGAGGCTGGCCCCGGGACGGGGGTCGAGCCAGCGAACCACCGCCTCGACGAGGACCGGCAGGTGGCGGGTCGCCATGGACGGAGCCTCAGAGGGGCAGGTTGTGCTCGGCGAGGGCGGCGTTGATTTCGAGGCACTCTTCCTGCGTGGTGGGCCGTCGCTCCTCCCACCGATCACGATCCCACAGCTCGATGTGGCGGATGACCCCGGCGACCACCACCTCCTTCTCGAAGGAGGCGTAGCTACGCAGGGCCGGTGGGATGAGGGTCCGCCCCTGGCCGTCGGGCTCCACCTCCGCGGAGTAGCCGAAGAAGTAGCGAATGAAGCGGGCCACCGACGGGTTCTGGGACGGCATGCGGCTCGCCGCCTCCAGGAGGCGCCGCCACTCCTCGGGACCGTAGAGCCAGACCGCCCCCTCCCATCCGGTGACCACCAGGGGACGCCGGCCGTCGCCGACGAGCTGCTCGCGCAGTCGTGCCGGCAGGGCGACTCGTCCCTTCGCGTCGAGCCGCTGATAGTAGGTGCCGCTGTAGCTCTCCACGTCATCTCAGGGCAATTCCCCACCTCTCCCCACCTCACTCCACTTATCGGCAGAAGTTAGTGGTCCTCCACCACTCTGTCAACTCCTGAGTGGGAGGGACAGGTATCGACGCGCTATGCGTGTCACCGTGGCGGCGGGCCGTGCTCCCCCGACGAGCACGCATCTATGTCCCCCTGGCCGCGTAGTTCGTCCGGTTTCTCAAGAATTGGGTAGGAGCGGCTCCCGCCGGCAATCCCGCCCGAAGGGCGGGCGGGGCCTACGGCCCCGAATCGCGAGCAGGAGCTCGCTCCTACCAGTCCACCATCGTCCGGGCGCGGCACGACGACACCCCCTCCCCGCCCTAATCCCCCCTCCCCCCATCGCGCGCGCAGCGCGCCTACCGGTTTTTAGCGCAGCTAAAAACCGTACGGCACCTCTTCGAACTTCCAGCCGGCGTCGGTGCGCAGGAGGCTCATCCGCTTCATCCGCTCCTCCAGGTCCTCGCGATCGAACTTGGTGGACCGTTTGATGTGCAGGTAGAAGCGCGCCTTGTTCTTCGGGTGGGGCTCCGCTCGGGTGATCGTGTAGTCGTAGTACTTCCAGTTGATCAGCCCCTTCTGGAAGGCGGGCTCAAGGTCGTCGTCGCTGTAGTGCAGCACCCAGCAGAGGCGGTAGACCTCGAAGTTGCGTTCCTCCAGGGCGACGGTGAGGGTCTCCCACGCCTTCGACGGGACCGAGAAGTCCACCTCCACCTCACCCCCCACGGGCGCCTCCACCGGCACCCCCTTCTGGGCGGCGCGGAAACGACGCCGGAAGAGGAGGACCACGAGACCCAGGACCACCAGCGCGCCTACTGGCGCCCCCCCCCAGCGAAGAAGGCGGGTGGTGAGGGGCTCGCTCGGGGCGATGACCACCGCGCTCTGATACACATCTCCCAGCCCCCGAGACT
>CAZRGD010000435.1:0-2070 GCA_964599505.1 uncultured Nitrospirota bacterium
AGGTAGAAGACCTGCTCGGGGTCGAGCGGGGCGACGGTGGCGCCGTGGCTGCACTTCACGTCGTCGGCGTAGATGAGGAGCTGCGGCCGGGTGTCCGCCTCGGCACGCTCGGAGAGGAGCAGGTTGGCGTTCGCCAGGCGGGCGTCGGTCTGCTGGGCGCCGGGGTGGACGTGGACGAGGCCGGAGAAGCAGCCGCGGCCGCGGCCGGCGACGATCTGCTTCACCTGCTCGCGCGACCGGGTTGCCACGGCGTCGTGATCGATGCGGGTGGTGAGGTCGAGGTGGTCTCGATCGCCGGCGAGGGCGAGGCCGTAGGTCTCCGCTTGGGCGCCGGGTCCGGCGAGGCGGGTGGCGAAGTCGGTGCGGCAGATCCGGCCGCCGAGGCAAAGGAGGTGGGCGCGCAGGCGGCTGTCGCGCCCCTGGGTCGCGGCCACCGTGGAGGTGTGAAAGGCGCCGGGCTCGTGGACGACGCGGAGGTAGTCGAGGTGGGCGGTGTCGCCGAGGTCGATCTCCGTGGCCGGGTCGGCGAAGGCGGTGGTGGTCCCGAGGGCGATGTGGCTCTCCACCACCGTGGCGCGGCCGCCCGCGGCCACGGCGATCACGTTGCGCGGCGCGGAGAAGAGGGGCTCGCCGGAGGCGGTGGTGAGGAAGAGGAGCTCGATCGTGCCCGCGTCCACCCCCGCCTCCACGAGCAGCACCGCGCCGTCGCCGGCCAGGGCGGTGTTCAGGTCCGCCATCGGCGCGTCGGCGGGGAGGTGGTGGCCGAGGTGGCGGGCAACCTCCTCGGGCCACTGCTCCACCGCCTGGGCCAACCCCGCCAACCGTACCCCCGCCGAGAGGGAGGAGAGATGGCAGAGGGAGGGGGCGAGGCGGCCGTTCACAAAGACGAGGCGGGCATCGGCGTCGGGGGCGAGGAGGTAGGGGGCGAGGTCATCGGTGTCGAGGCCGATGCACTGCTCGCCCGCCGGCTCGAAGGCGATTCGCCCCACCGGTGCCAGGGAGGTGTAGTGCCACGCCTCGTCGCGGGGGGTGGGAAAACCGGTGGCGGAAAAGCGCGCCATCGCGGTCGCCCGCAGCTCGGCGAGCCAGGCGAGCTCCGCGCCGGGCAGCCGGTCCGCCTGCGTGTCGAAGAGGTGGCCGTAGTGGTCAATCGCGGTAGGTGTGTCGAGCACTTTGGTGGTCATGTCCGTACCTCAGGTTCTCTGCCGTGTTGTTTCCCGGTTTGGTGAGTGGGCTGGAAGGCGGGCCTCGCGCAGAGGCGCAGAGACGCAGAGGGGGGCAACAGGGTGTTGTGGTGAGATCAACTTTCCGTGCCCTTCCGTGGATTCCGTGGCAAAAAAATCGCCTTCCAGGCCACAGCGGAAGGTGGCCTGTCGCCCGAGACGTTACCCCCTGGCGTCATGCCCCTCTGCGTCTCTGCGCCTCTGCGCGAGAAGACCCTCTGCGGTGCTGCCGTGTTGATCCAAATCTTCATCACCGCACCTCCGCCTCGATCTCTTCCCCGGTGAGCCAGCCGTAGCCGCGCTTCTCCAGCTCCTTGGCCAGCTCCGGCCCGCCGGAGCGGACGATGCGGCCGTCGGCCAGCACGTGGACCTGGTCGGGGACCACGTGGTCGAGGAGCCGCTGGTAGTGGGTGACCAGGAGGACGGCGCGCTCGGGGGTGCGCAGGTGGTTGATCCCCTTGGCCACCACCTGCAGGGCGTCGATGTCGAGCCCCGAGTCGGTCTCGTCGAGGATCGCCACCTCCGGCTCCAGCATGAGCATCTGGAGGATCTCGTTGCGCTTCTTCTCCCCGCCGGAGAACCCCTCGTTCACCCCGCGCTCCAGCAGCGCCGTGTCCATCTCCATGAGGGCCATGCGCTCCTTCACCGCGAGGAGGAAGTCCATGGCGTCCATCTCCGCCTCGCCGCGCTCCCGCCGGCGGGCGTTCACCGCCTGCTTGAGGAGCATGGCGTTGGAGACCCCGGGGAGCTCCACCGGATACTGGAAGCCAAGGAAGAGGCCGGCGCGCGCCCGCGCCTCGGGGGCCAGGGCGAGCGCGCAGCCGGTGGGCCACTGGACCAGGCGCGC
>CAZRGD010000436.1:0-2067 GCA_964599505.1 uncultured Nitrospirota bacterium
CCGCCCGCCGCCGGCCGGCCCCAGCCCCCCACCCCTCACCCCTCACCCCGCGAGCGCAGCGCGCCCACCCCCTCACAACGGATACGCCTCGATCTCCTTCACCGACACGTCGCAGGCGAGCTGTCGGGCGATGGCGGCGAGCCCCTGCTCCAGCTCCGCCACCGGGATCGGGCTCTCCGCCTCGATCACCATGGCGTAGACCGGCTTGTCCGCGCTCCCCACCACCTCGGTGGAGAGGTCGGTGACGTTCACCTGGCGGTCGGCGAGAAGCCGGGCCACCGGCGCGACGATCCCCGGGTGGTCGGCGCCGAAGACGGTGATCAGGCACGGGGTGCGGCCGGTCGCCGCCGGCCGCGCCACCTCTGCCGCCCCCAGGGGGCGGAGGGCATGGGCGAGGCCGAGGGCGGCGGCCGCCGGACCGATGTGCTCCTCCAACGCCGCCACCCCGCCGGGGCCGACACGGACGATGAGGAGGATGGCGAACTCCCCGCGAAGCTGGGTCATGGAGGAGTCTTCGAGGTTGCAGTCCGCGGCCAACAGCGCCTCGGCGATGGCGGCGACGATCCCCGGCCGGTCCGGGCCGCTGACGGTGAGGAGGACGTACTCAACATCCATGGTGGTGGCTCCGTGGTGGTGGGCGGCCATGATGCCGCGACCGCCACCGGGTGGCTACGCCCGCAGGGCGTGGCCGAGCCCCTTGCGGGCAAGGTGACGACGCCGCACCCGCGCCGCCCCGAAGGCGGCGGTGATCCCGCCGATGGCGGCGACGAAGAGGGCGAGGACCACCTCGTGGCCCGCGAGGTACGCGGCGACGCCGCAGAGGACGGCGACCGCCCAGGCGGTGAGGCGCACCGACCGGACCAGGGGCGGCGGCCGCCGGACGATCCGGCCGAGCTCACCGGTGTGCTCCGCCTCCTCGATCACCGCCGCGTAGTCCAACGGGGTGAGGGAGCGTTCGTCGAGGATCCGGCGGGCGATCCCTTGCGACTTCGGGCTCTTCGTCCCCGAGTGATCGAGGACCATGTCCACCAGCTCGGCGTCGGTGAAGGCGAGAAAGCTCTCGCGCAGGCGGCTGTCCATGTCGCTCATGGGGGCTCCATCCCGGACGACCGGGATCTCTCCACCGTAGCGGACCCCGGCGGTGTGGGCACCCGCGCCTCGCCGGTCGGGATCCGCGCCGGATCGAAGCGGGCGACCGCCGCCGCGAGTTGCTCCACCACCCCCGCCGTCCCCACCGCCGGGTCGGCCACGCCGAGGTGGACGAGGGCGGCGTGAAGGGTCTGCTCGCGACCGGGGGAGGCGAGGGGGATCGCCGTGGCGCCGCTCCCCTTGCTCAGCTTCGCGCCGCCCACGGTGGTGACTACCGGCAGGTGGGCGTAGGCGGGCGGCGACAGGCCGAGACAATGGTAGAGCCACACCTGGCGGCCGGTAGCGGCAAGCAGATCACCGCCGCGGACCACCTCGGTGACCCCGATCGCCGCGTCGTCCACCACCACCGCCAGGGGGTAGGCGACCGGGCCGTCGGCGCGGCGGACGACGAAGTCGCCCTCCGCCGCCCCGAGGTCGTGGCATTGGCGGCCGCAAAAAAGGTCGGTAAAGCAGACCGGCTCATCCGGAACCCGCAGGCGCACGCTGCGCGCCTCCCGTCCCGGCTCCAGCCCCGCCCGGCAGGTACCGGGGTAGCGACCGCCGGCGGCGGCGACATCGGCGCGCGAGCAGGCGCAGGGGAATGTGTGGCCGGCGACGGCGAGCCGCTCCAGGGCCACGCGGTACGCCGCCCCACGACGCGACTGGTAGACCACCGCGCCATCCCAGTGCAGCCCATACGCCTCCAGGGCGCGGAGCTGGGCGTCGGCCGCGCCGGCCACCACCCGCGGTGGGTCGAGGTCGTCGATGCGCACATGCCAGCGGCCACCTGCGGCGCGGGCAAAGAGGTAGCTTCCCACCGCCGCCACCAGGGAGCCGAGGTGGAGTGGCCCGGTGGGCGACGGGGCGAAGCGCCCCGCCGGGCACCTAGATTCTGCAATCGTCCGAGCACCGAGGGCGTCGAGGCAGGTCCTTAGGCAA
>CAZRGD010000437.1:0-2058 GCA_964599505.1 uncultured Nitrospirota bacterium
CCCCCCCCCCCCCGGGCGCGGGCGGGGTGCGAGGCGGCCCCCTCGCCGCGGGCGGCGACCACCGCCCGGGCGCCGGCGACCGGCACCAAACGCGCCGCGGCGAGGCGCGGGGTGGCCCCCCCTCCCCCTCCACGGTGCGCAGGCGGTAGCCGACGCCGCGCACCGTCTCCACCTGCTCGGCCTGCGTGCCGAGGCGGTCGCGCAGGCGGTTGATGTGGGTGTCCACGGTGCGGGTGGTCACCTCGGCGGTGATTCCCCACACCCGGTCGAGGAGCTGGTCGCGAGAGAAAACGCGGCCCGGGTGGCGCAGGAGGGTCTCCAGGAGGCGGAACTCGGTGGCGGTGAGGTCGACCTCCGCGCCCGCCACCCACACCTGGTGGGTCTCGGGATCGAGGCGGATTGCCCCGGAGGCCACCACCGACTCCCCGCCGGTGGCCTCGCCGGTGGCGGCGCGACGGAGGATCGCCCCGACCCGGAGGACCAGCTCGCGCGGTGAGAAGGGCTTGGTGAGGTAGTCGTCCCCGCCGAGCTCCAGCCCGACGATGCGGTCCACCTCCTCTCCCTTGGCGGAGAGGAAGAGGATGGGGATGGTGCGGGTGCGGGTATCGGCGCGCAGGGTACGGCACACCTCGGTGCCGAAGAGGTCCGGGAGCATGATGTCCAGGACGATCAGGTCCGGGTGCGCCTTGCGTGCCTGCTTGAGTGCCGCGGAGCCGCTCGCCGCGGTCACCACCCGGTAGTGGGCCTGCTCCAGGTTGTAGCGCACCACCTCCACGAGGTCGGGCTCATCGTCGACAACGAGGATGGTCTTGGCCATGGCTGGGTTCCACAACGAACAGAGCGGTGGTGCGTCAGGGTTGCACCATCGCCTGGGGTTGTTACACCCACGTCACGCCGGGGTCACGATGTGCGGGGTGGCGATCCACGAAGAAGAGGCGGTCCATGGCCCTCCTCTCGGCTTGGGTAGCCGCCCTCCTCTTTCAAGATGACGGGTGGCCGCGCGAGGTTGGCGCACATCGCCGCCTCATACCCCTTGCTCTCCTCCATCTGGCGACGAAGCAAGCCGCCGAGGTAGCGCGAGAGGCTGGTCCCCGCCTCAGAAGCGCGGATCCGCGCCCACCGGGCCACCGCCTCGTCGAGGGTGACCGTGACCGTTTTCATGGTACGAACATCTCAGCTCATGCGTTCGGGTTGGCTGCTTTCTCACGAGCTCGTCGTATCTCCCGAGCCGCAGTTCTATACCGAAATTCTGCTCGCTACCCACTCCTCCGTGGTAAACCACTCGGCGGCGGTCGTCAGGCCGCCGCCGCGGCTCTACCAGTTTTCGCCGAGGAGCTCGAAGTAGGACTGGGGGTGGAGGCAGGCGGGGCAGACCTTGGGCGCCTCGTCGCCCTCGTGCAGGTAGCCGCAGTTGCGGCAGCGCCACACCACCTTGCCGTTGCGTTTGAAGACCCGCCCCGCCTCCAGGTTGTCGGCGAGGTCCTGGTACCGCTTGTGGTGCTGCTTCTCGGCGATGGAGATCGCCTCGAACGCCTTGGCCACCTGCTCGAACCCCTCCTCGCGGGCGACCTTGGCGAAGCCGGGGTACATGTCGGTCCACTCGTGCTCTTCGCCGGCGGCGGCGGCGTGGAGGTTCTCCAGGGTGGAGCCGATGGTGCCGGCGGGGAAGGCTGCGCACACCTCCACGTCGCCCCCCTCGAGGAACTTGAAGAACCGCTTGGCGTGCTCTTTTTCCTGGTCCGCCGTCTCCGCGAAGATGTCGGCGATCTGCATCAGCCCCTCCTTGCGTGCCGCGCCGGCGAAGTAGGTGTACCGGTTGCGTGCCTGCGACTCGCCGGCAAAGGCGGTGATGAGGTTCTTCTCGGTCTGGGTACCGCGGAGGGACTTGGCCATGGGGAGGCTCCTTTCAATGGGTCGGGAAAAAGAGGGGCTGTCTCGACGGTGTGTTTGGGTGGAGGGTGTGATCTCAGCGTACGCCGACGGTGTCCTCGTTAGAACAGAAGGTGGAAGCGCGTAGGCCTGGAAGGCCGGATTCAACACTAGGAGCCTGTCGGACTT
>CAZRGD010000438.1:0-2049 GCA_964599505.1 uncultured Nitrospirota bacterium
CATCCATCAACGCCCTCACCCGATGCACATTCTCATCCCCGATCTGCACAAAGATCGACCCGGAGTCGGTCAGCAGGTCGCGGCAGACGGTGAGCCGGTCGCGGAGGTAGGTGAGGTAGGAGTGGATGCCGTCGCGCCAGGTGTCGCGGAAGGCCTTGACCTGCTCCGGCTCGCGGGTGATGTGGTCGACCTTGCCGTCCTTGACATCGCGGCTGGTGGTGGACCACTGGAAGTTGGAGTTGAACTTGATGCCATAGGGAGGGTCGAGGTAGATGCACTGGACCTTGCCGCGCAGCCCCTCGCGCTCGGCGAGCGACGCCATCACCTGGAGGCTGTCGCCGAGGATCATGCGGTTCGTCCAGTTGGCGTCGTGCTGGTAGAAGTCGGCGGAGCGCGCCTCTTCGGGGAGGCCGTTGAAGTCGGCGAAGAGGTCGAGCTGCGGCTCGACGGTGGCGTCGTTGGCGGCGGTGTGGTGGAGGAGGTCGTCGATGAGGACCTTGGGGTGGACCTTCTCCTGGATGTACAGCGGCGGGGCGTGGACCACGAGGTCGGACCAGTCCTGCTCGTCCTTGCCGCGCCAGACGAGCTGGGGGTCGAGGTCGCGGTTGCGCCGCTCGTAGGCGACCCGCACCGGGTCCTGCTCCTCCTTGCGCATCACCGCCTGGTACTCGGCGGTGGGGATGTTCTTCCGCGACGCCTCGGCGTGGGTGAGGGTGGCGATGGTTTTCCGGGACGTCTTCTTTTTTTTCATATTGCGGCTTTCGGTCACGGGAAAATTAGGAATTCGGAATTAGGAATTTGGAAAGAGGAGTCGGATCCTTGAATTCCTAATTCTTCATTCCTAATTCCGAATTCCTAATTTTCCCCGTGATCGTGGTGAGGATGGCGACGAGTTGGTTGGCCTCATCGAGGAGGTCGGTTAGACGAGCTTCCGGGAGGATGTCGGTAGCAGCGATCAGGCGGAGCCAGTAGTGGGTCTCGCGTGCCTCTTTGCGGGCAATGGAGAGCTTGCTGAGAAAGTCGGCGCGGCTCTGGCCGGCCTGGCCCTCCTCGACGTTGGCGCCGATGGAAGTGCCGGAGCGCAGCAACTGATTCGCCAAGGTGCGGTTTACCCCTCGTGTTTGGTCCAGCACTTGACAGAGCTTCACTACCCGCCGTGCAAACTCAAACGTCCTCTCGGGCAAGTCCACCTTCACCACACCGCTCCCCATTCCTTAAATTCCCAATTCCAAATTCACAATTCCCCATCCAGCGCGTCGGGGTTTTTGAGCGCCTTCTTCTCGTCCGTTGCCAGGCGACGTTCGACCTTCTTGACGTCTTCGGCAGCGGGTAGACGCTCGGGGCGGATGCCCCGCTCCAGAAGGGTCTTGCGTACGGCCTGGTTGTTGGTGATGTGCTCGGTGGAGATCGCGGACTCGCTGGCTAGTTGGTGCTGGCGGGTATTGAAGATGGTGATCTCGGTGGCGAAATCCTTGGCCTTCAGGATGATGGTTGGGGCGAAATCGGCGAGGGGCCGGTTGTCCGGCACCTTCCACTGCGACTTCATGGCGCGGGTGGACTTTCCAAAGAGGGCCCGGTCGCCCTTGCTGCGGATGAGGGCGAAGTTCTGGTTGCCGCCAGTCTGCTCGTAGATGACCTGGGACAGCTCTTTTTCGGTTTGGGTGAGCTTCTTGCGTGCGGAGACTCGTTCGGCCTCCAGCAGGCGCTGCTCGATCAGCTCTGCCCTCCGGGTCTGGATGGCAAAGTAGGTCTGGGCAAAGGCGATCTCCGGCTTTTTCGAGTCGCCATTCTGGGCAATCAGGTAACAGGCGTAGCGGGTGAGCATGATGTCATCCACTTCGCGCTGGCTGCCGGAGCCAAGGTCGACCATTTTGTTGACGTCAACAAAATGGTCCGGGATGGCGTGGCCGGAGACCTCACAGGCGGTCTTCGCCTTGCTAACGACGGCCGTGAAGTTACGCCATTCCGCATAGCCGAGAAGGTGCTGGAGGTCACGGGCGAGCCAGAACTCGACACCGCTCTCGGCCTGCTGGGCGTGGGCCTCGAAGG
>CAZRGD010000439.1:0-2037 GCA_964599505.1 uncultured Nitrospirota bacterium
GAAAGTAGCCGACCCGCACGCCACGCAAACCGTTACCGGCTTGGTAGTCCCAAGGGGAATTGAACCCCTGTTTCCGCCGTGAGAGGGCGGCGTCCTAACCCCTAGACGATGGGACCAAGGCCTGGCATGAGATCCGTCTGTTGTTGATTACCGGACGATGCGGTCATACGGAGTGCGACAAGAAGCTGGTTCGGGGGCAGGGATTCGAACCCCAATAGGCAGATTCAGAGTCTGCAGTCCTACCATTAGACGACCCCCGAACGGTGCGGCGGCCCCGAACGGTGCGGCGGCTCCAAACGGTGCGGCGATTTATAGCGATGGCCCCCGGTGAGGTCAAGCAATCTGCCACGCTCGCGCGGCAGATGAGGGCTACATGCCGATGACGTGGTAGCCGCAGTCGACGTGGATGACTTCGCCGGTGACCGCGCTGGAGAGGTCGGAGAGGAGGTAGACGGAGGTCTTGGCGACGTCGTCCTGGGTGATGAGCCGCCGCATGGGAGCGTTGTCACGGGCGGCCTTGCCGATGCTGTAGAAGTCGGAGATCCCCACCGACGCGAGGGTCTTGATGGGGCCGGCGGAGATGGCATTGATGCGCATCCCATCCTCGGCGAGGTCGGCGGCGAGGTAGCGCACGTTCGCCTCCAGCGCCGCCTTCGCCGCCCCCATGACATGGTAGTTGGGGATGACCTTCTCCGATCCATAGTAGGTGAGGGTGATGACCCGGCCTTCGCGCCCCTCCATGAGCGGGCGGGCGAGGCGGCAGAAGTGGATGAGGGTGTAGGCGGAGACGTCGAGGGCGTAGGCGAAGCCGTCGCGGCTGGTGTCGGAGAATCGCCCCTTGAGGTCGGAGCGGTGGGCGTGGGCGATGCCGTGGACCATCGCGTCGAGGTGGCCAAAGTGGTCACCAACCTGCTGGAAGACCGCCTCGACCTGGTCGTCGTTCACCGCGTCGCAGTCGAGACAGAGCTCGGCGTTGAGCTTCTCGGCCAGGGGCCGAACCCGCTTTTCCAGGGCTGGACCCTGGTAGGTGATTGCCAGTCGTGCGCCCTCCGCGGCGAGGGCCTGGGCGATCCCCCAGCAGATGCTGCGCTCATTGGCGATGCCGAAGATGAGGGCGACCTGGCCGTCGAGCAAACCCATAGGTGTTTCCTTTCCGTGGTAAAGAGTGCCTTGCGGGCGGCGCGAGAGGTTATCATAGGGGACCATGGGGGCTGGAAGGGGGCGATGGTGGGCGCGGGCGGGGCGAGGGGTGCTCGATCTCCTCTTCCCGTTGACCTGCGAGGGGTGCGGCGTGGAGGTCGCCGGCGGGGTGCTGTGTGCGGCGTGTGGTCGCGACCGGTGGGTGGTCGAGCAGCAGGCCCCACGGTGCTCGGTGTGTGGCCGTCCGTGGGAGGGAGCCTCTCTCGCCGGTCTCGATCTTCGGGGTTCCGCACTCGTCTGTGGTCGCTGCCGTGCCGAGCCTCCGCCATTTCAGTCGCACCGGTCGGGTCTCGTCCACGGCGGTCCGGTGCGCGAGCTGATCGCCGCGTTGAAGTACCGGCGCCGCCGCGAGCTGGCGTCGCGTCTTGCCGCCTGGGCGTGGGGAGGGTGGCCGGGGTGCGATGGGGATCTTTTGGTGCCGGTGCCCCTGGCCGCGGCCCGTCTGCGCGGCCGTGGCTTCAACCAGGCGCTCCTCCTGGCGCGCTGGGCGGGGCGGCAATGGGGGGTGGAGGTGGAGGCGCGCGGGGTCGTGCGCCGCGAGGGTCCACCACAGGTGGGGCTCACTCGCGCCCAGCGTCGGATCAACGCCCGCGGCCGCTTCCGGGTGGTGGAGGGGGAGCGGTTCCGCGGCCGGCGGGTGGTGGTGGTGGACGACGTCTTTACCACCGGCTCGACGGTCGCCGCCCTCGCCCGCGCCCTGACGATGGCCGGGGCGGCCGAGGTGAGGGCAATCACCCTGGCGTATCGGGAGTAGGAGGGGGCCATGCCCCCGATCCGCGCGCAGCGCGGCGCGCCCTGCGGGCGCGGTTCGCGGGTATGACCCGCTCCTACCCCTTC
>CAZRGD010000440.1:0-2020 GCA_964599505.1 uncultured Nitrospirota bacterium
AGATCCGCTTTTCCGCAGTAGATCGTGCATAAGTCCGACAGGCTCCTAGCCCCTAATCTCTAGCCCCTAGCCCCTGGGGCCGAAGGCCCCCGGGCGCGCTACGCGCGCCCCGGTTGGTCGTGTCGCACCGGTGTGCTAGCTTCAAAAGTCAGTAAAAACCGCCACTTCCATGGATCCTTCCACCAGCCAACAGCTCCAGACCCGCCCCGAGGCGCTCATTGAGGAGATCCTCGAACGCCACCCGGAGGCGGACGTCACCCTCCTGCAGAAGGCGTACCTCTACGCCGCGCGGATGCACGGCGGCCAGCTCCGCCGCTCGGGCGAGCCCTTCCTCATTCATCCCCTGGAGGTGGCGAAGATCGTCGCCGACCTCCACCTCGACGACGTCACCATCGCCGCGGCGCTCCTGCACGACACCATCGAGGACTGCGAGGCGACCCTCGACGACGTGCGGCAGAAGTTCGGCCGCGAGATCGCCCAGATCGTCGGCGGCCTCACCCGCATCAAGGAGATTTCCTTCACCTCGCCGCAGGAGGAGCAGGCGGAGAACTTCCGCAAGATGCTGGTGGCGATGTCGGAGGACATCCGGGTCCTGATCATCAAGCTCGCCGACCGCCTCCACAATATGCGCACCCTCGAATATCTGCCGGAGGAACGGCAGATCGCGATCGCCCGGGAGACCCGCGACATCTACGCGCCGCTCGCCAACCGCCTCGGCATCGGGCGGGTAAAGAACGAGTTCGAGAACCTCTGCCTCCGCTTCCTCGAACCGGAGGCGTACCGGGCGCTGATCGAAGAGATCCCGGAGAGCCGCAAGGAGATCGACGCCTACATCGAGTCGGTAAAGCAGATCGTCCGCGCCGACATGGAGCGCGCCGGGATCCCGGGGATCATCCAGGGGAGGCTGAAGCACCCCGCCTCCATTCACGCCAAGATGGTCCGCCGCGGCATCCCCCTGGCGCAGGTGTACGACCTCATCGCCCTGCGGATCATCACCGACACCCCGGGCAACTGCTACGTCATGCTCGGCCTGCTGCACGCCCGCTGGAAGCCGATCCCGCAACGGGTGCGCGACTGGATCGCGGCGCCGAAGTCGAACATGTATCAGTCATTGCACACCACGGTGATCGGCCCCGAGGGGCGCCACGTGGAGTTCCAGATCCGCACCCACGAGATGCACCGGATCGCCGAGGAGGGAATCGCCGCCCACTGGAAATACAAGGAGGGGGAGAAGGCGAAGAAGTCCACCGAGGCCCAATTCCTCTGGCTGCGGCAACTGCTGGAGTGGCAGCAAGACGTCACCAACAACCGCGAGTTCATGCGCTCGGTGCGCACCGACCTGTTCGAGGATGAGGTCTTCGTCTTCACCCCCACCGGTGAAGTCAAAGAGCTGCCGCGCGGCGCCACCCCGGTCGACTTCGCCTACGCCGTCCACTCGGAGGTTGGCCACCACTGCGTCGGCGCCAAGGTCGACGGCCGTCTCATCCCCCTGCGCCAGCCGCTCACCAACGGCGTCACCGTGGAGATCCTCACCTCCGCCACCCAGCACCCAAGAAAGGAGTGGCTCACCTTTGTCGTCTCCTCCCGGGCCCGCAACCGGATCCGCCACCACCTCAACCAGGAGCACACCCGGCGCGCCGAGGAGATCGGCCTCGAACGACTGGAGAAGGAGGCGCGGCGCCACCACCTCAGCCTCACCCGCCTGCGCCGCCACCCGAAGCTCAAGGAGAGCCTCGCCGAGCTCGGCTATGCCCACCTCAAGGAGTTCATCACCGCGGTGGGTGCGGGCCGCAACGATCCCGAAGAGCTCGTCCGCCCGCTCACCGGCGAGGGCAAGCCGCGCCCGACCCTGATCCAGCGGGTGGCCGACAAGCTGCCGCGACGCCCCACCACCGACGGCGTGCTGGTCCGGGGGAGCGACGACATCCTCGTCCGCTTCGCCCGCTGCTGCTCGCCGGTCCACGGCGACCCCATCGTCGGCTACATCACCCGCGGGCGCGGGGTCACCATCCACCGCCGG
>CAZRGD010000441.1:0-2014 GCA_964599505.1 uncultured Nitrospirota bacterium
GCGACCAGCCGTTCGAGGACCTTGGCGGCCTCGCCCGTGTCGATCGCCTCGGCCACCCGCCCGACCCCCGCCTCGCCCGACTCGGCGCGCTCCCCCGCCACCAGGGCCAGCGCCGCGTTGAGCAGGACCACGTCGCGGTGCGGGCCGGGCTCGCCCGCCAAGACCCGGCGGGTGATCTCGGCGTTCTCCTCCGGCCCGCCGCCGACCAGGGTGGCGGCGGCGTGGGTGGCGAGCCCCACCGCCTCCGGGGTGATGACCCCGGGGCGGACCGCCCTACCCTTCACCTCCGCGTAGTAGGTCTTGCCGTTCACCGTCGCTTCGTCGAGACCGTCCTCACCGTGAACCACGAAGGCGTGGCCGCAGCCGAGCTCGGCGAGCACCCGCCCCACCGGCTCCACCCAGCGGCCGGAGAAGACCCCCATCACCTGGAACTCCACCCCCGCCGGGTTGGTGAGGGGGCCGAGGAGGTTGAAGATGGTGCGCGACTTGAGCTCCGCCCGCACCGGCCCGGCAAAACGCATCGCCTTGTGCAAGAGCGGCGCGAAGAGGAAGCCGAGCCCCACCTCCTTCACGCACGCCGCCATCTGTTCGGGCCGCAGGTCGAGGTTGACCCCGAGGGCGGCGAGGACGTCGGCGGAGCCGCACTTCGAGGAGACCCCCTTGTTGCCGTGCTTCGCCACTGGCAGGCCGGCACCGGCGACCACGAAGGCTGCGGTGGTGGAGATGTTGAAGGTGTGGGCGCCGTCGCCGCCGGTGCCGCAGGTGTCCACCGCCGCGAGGTCGCCGATCTCCACCCGGGTGGCGTGGGCGCGCATCGCCCGTGCCGCGCCGGTGATCTCCGCGACGTTCTCCCCCTTGGTGCGCAGGGCGACCAGCAAGGCGGCGATCTGCACCGGCGTCAGCGCCCCGTCCATCACCTCGGTAAAGACCGCTTCGGCCTCCGCGGCGGTCAGGTCACGCCGTTCGAGCAACCTCGGAAGGACCTCTTCGAACATGTTGTATCTCCAAAAGGTTCGGGCCTGGCTACGCCGCCTCGGCCACAGCCATGTCGAGGAAATTGTGGAGGAGCTGTTTGCCCACCTGGGTGAGGATCGACTCGGGGTGAAACTGCACCCCCTCCACCGCCAGGGTGCGGTGGCGCAGCCCCATGATCTCGCCGTCGTCGGTCCAGGCGCTCACCTCCAGCACCGCCGGCAGGCGGTCACGGGCCACCGCGAGAGAGTGGTAGCGGGTCGCCTCGAAGGGGTTGGGGAGTCCCGCGAAGAGCCCTTTGCCATCGTGGTGGATCATCGAGGTCTTGCCGTGCATGAGGGTCTTGGCGGAGATCACCTGACCGCCGAAGGCCTCGCCGATCGACTGGTGGCCGAGGCAGACCCCGAGGATCGGCAGCCTCCCGGCCAGCTCGCGCACCGCCGCCACCGAGATCCCCGCCTCCTTCGGGGTGCACGGGCCGGGAGAGATCACCAGGTGGCTCGGGGCGAGCTCGCGGACCTCCGCCACGGTGATCCGGTCGTTGCGGTACACCTCCACCTCCGCCCCCAACTCGCCCAGATACTGGACGAGGTTGTAGGTGAAGGAGTCGTAGTTATCGATGATCAGTACCATCGTCGGTCCATCCGTCGAGGGCGAAGCAAGCTCCGCCGGTGATCAAACACGAGCGCCAGCCGTGACCGACCGGGTCGCCAAGGCGAGAGCGCACGCCAGCCACGCCGCCGGTCAGGGTGGGCGACAATCGCCGCCCGCGACAAGCCCCGCCGCCCTCCACCATCGTCGGCTCTCCCCTGCCCTCGCCCTAGACCGGAAGATCACTTTCACCACAGAGGGCGCAGGGGGCGCAGAGGAAGCGCCAACTTCGGGTTGGGCGACGCGAATCGCGTGGACGTTGGGCACCATCTCCGAGACCGCTTTCACCATGAAGAGCATGAAGGACATGAAGGATTCGGGATCCCAACCCTTCATGATCTTCATGTCCTGATATGGAGTGACCCTCTGTCAAGGGTGGCAGCGGTGGGTG
>CAZRGD010000442.1:0-2013 GCA_964599505.1 uncultured Nitrospirota bacterium
TGGGCACCCGCGCCGCCCACTGCCTCTCGGCCCTGGCCGAGGAGCGGGGGGCGCGGCGCGCTGAGGGCGCGGGGATGAGGGGTGGGGGGTGAGGGGATGGTTGGCCGCTACGCGGCCGGCGATTCGTTTCGTGGGTGGTGTTCATCGTCATCTTCTCCGGCTCGCAGGGCCGTCCACCCCTCATCCCTCATCCCTCATCCCTCATCCCCGCGAGCGCAAGCGAGCCCCCACCCCTCATCCCCGCGAGCGCAAGCGAGCCCCCCATGCCCATCCCCGCCCGCATCCTCATGTGTCCCCCGGACCACTACGGAATCCGTTACGAGATCAACCGCTGGATGGACGTGAGTCGCCCCGCCGACCCAGTGGCCGCCACCGCCCAGTGGCGCTCCCTGCGGGCGGCGGTGGCCGACCTGCCGGGGGTGGAGGTGGTGGAGATCGCCCCGCGGCAGGACCTCCCGGACATGGTCTTCACCGCCAACGGCGGCCTTCACGTCGATCGCCGGGTCGTCCTCGGGACCTTCCGTCACCCGGAGCGCCAGGGCGAGAGTCCCTACTTCGCTGCCTGGTTCGAGGCCCACGGCTACCGGGTGGTGGTGCCGGCGGGACTCTTTCTGGAGGGGGCGGGCGACGTGGTGCGCACCGCCACCGGCTGGATCGGGGGCTATCCGCAGCGCTCCAGCGCGAGCGCCCACCAGTGGTTGGCGGAGATCCTCGGAGAGGAGGTCCTGTCGGTGGAGCTGGTCGACCCGCGCTACTACCACCTCGACACCTGCCTGGTGGTCCTCGGCGAGCAGTGCGCCGCCTGCGTGCCCGACGCCTTTGACGCCTACGGCCGGGCGGTCCTCCACGACCGCTTCGACGATTTGATCGAGGTCGATCCGGCGGAGGGGGAGCGGTTTGCCTGTAACCTCGTGGCGTGGGCGGGCCACGCGATCCTCCCTGCCGGCGCTCCCCGCCTGGCCGCGGCGCTCGGTGAGCGCGGCTGGACCACCACCGCGGTGGAGAGCGGCGAGTTCATCAAGGCGGGCGGCGCCTGTCGCTGCCTCTGCCTCACCTTGCCGGAGGCGGGAACCGTGGTCTCGGGGCTGGCAATCTAGCGAGGCGAGGTCCCACAGCCTCGGTGCACGGCGCTTCGCTTGGCATACCCTACGGGTGGGTCGGAGAGGAAGGTAGGGTGCGCCAAGCGAAGCGCGGCGCACTGTGTATAGCAGGCAGGCCCCTGCGCGCCATCGTCCCCCACATCTCTATGATTGTCGGATCACCCACGCCGACGCTTCCTCTTTCCTCTGCCCCGTGCCACGCATGAGTGTCCCGCCGCTCCTCGTGATCGCCGGCCCCACCGGGGCAGGGAAGTCCGCGATGGCGGTGGAGGTGGCGCACACCGTCGGGGGCGAGGTCGTGGGGGCGGACTCGATGCAGGTTTACCGCGGGATGGACATCGGCACCGGCAAGATCCGGCCGGCGGAGATGGGCGGCGTCCCGCACCACATGATCAATGTGTGGGAGGTGGAGGAGCGCGGCTCTGCCGGCCGCTACCTTGGCGAGGCGCGGGCGGCGATCGGTGCGGTCCACGGCCGCGACCGCCTGCCGATCCTGTGCGGCGGCACCGGCCTCTACATCCGCGCGGTGGTCGACGGACTGGCGGAGGGGGCGGGGCGAGACCGCGCGATCGAGCTCCAGCTTGAGGGGCGTCTCGCGGCGGAGGGGGCGGAGGCGCTACACCGGGAGCTCGGTCATCTCGACCCGGCCGCGGCGGCGCGGATCCCCGCGACTGACCGGTTCCGGCTCGTCCGGGCGCTGGGCGTCTGCCTCGCCACCGGCAGCCCCTTCACCGAGCTTCAGGGCAAGGCGACCCACGCCGCCGACTACCGCACCGCCCCCCTCTGCCTCCCCCGGCCGCGCGCCCACCGCTATGCCCCCACCCACGCCCGGGCTGAACCGCCGTTTCCCGCCGGTCGCGGAGCGTCGGCGCGCCACCACCCGCCCCCCCCCCCACCCCACCCCACCCGGCGG
>CAZRGD010000443.1:0-2004 GCA_964599505.1 uncultured Nitrospirota bacterium
TGTTCCGCATTCGCCGATCTGTTCTGGGGCTTCATGAGCTAAGGGTATAGGCAGTTTCCGCAAAGACGCAGAGGGTTCATCCCGAACGGCCGGTGGCGCACGTGTCCTAAACGGACCCGACGAGGGTGTTGCCGCTGCCCATAGTGAAACCTTTCCCCCATGCCGTGTATCGTGTGGCTACTATAGAAGCCACACCTTGGTGAGGATTGGAGGATGGGAGAGCGGATCGAAGCGGGTGAGGCGGGGGCGGCGCTGGTCATGGTGCTCCTGATCTTGGTGAGCCTGACGGTGCTCGGCATCGCCGGGCTGGCTACCGCGCGTCTCGATACCCGGATCGTCACCTCGACCGTCGGTCCGACCACGGCGCGCGTGCGGGCGGAGGAGGGGGTGGCGTGGGGCGAGTCGTACCTGCGCCGGGCGGCGAGCTGGGATGCCATCCTCAATCCCGCCGGCTGGTCCGCCCTCCCTAGCCCGAGCCCGGACTACCAGGTGAGCGTCCGTGACGATGACGACCTCGACGGTGACCCGGGGCGCGACACCAACGGCGTGGTCCTGCTGCGCGCCGTCGGTAGGGTCGGGGCGGCGGGGACGCGTGATGCCTCACAGGTAACCGTGGAGGCGGGATTTCGTCGTGCCGGCTTTACCACCTACTACCCCCAGGCCGGGGGCGGCGCCGGAAACACCGGGATCGGGAGATGAACCATGGGTAGGATGACAGCAGGTTGGATTGCGACGGTCTTGTGGCTCGTTGCCGAGCTGGCTGGGGCCACCCCTGCCACCTTCCCCGCCGGTACGGTGATTATCCCGGTGGATGGTCTCCACCAGCCGGCGGCGGGGTCGGCAGTGGCCGTGGCCGTTCGCACCCTCGCCGGCCGTCACGGGGTGTCGGTCTACCGCGCGGTGGACACGACGAAGACGACCCTCGACGCCACCGACCTCACCGTGGTCGCCCCCCTGATATCGGTGCGCGGCGCCACCCCGCCCACCGCGCCGGTCGTCCTCGCCAATGGTCCGTGGATCGTTACCGGCGAGGTGGGCCACCTGACAAGGAGGGCTGCCACCGTGTCGATGTGGCGCACCTCGGTCCCCTTTACCGCCGACGTGACGCCGGTTCCGCCGCCCACCCCGGGCCGCGTAGTGGTGGTGGGTGAGGCGGAGTCATCGATTGGGGAGACGGTCGTCGGTGAGCTTGCCACCCTCGGCATCGAACATGTGACCGTGGTGACCGCCACCGCCCTCTCGGACGTTCTGACAGACACTGAGCCGCCGGCGGTCGTGATCCTGCCGCGAGCGCGGGAGATCGGTGCCCTCCCCATCGAGGAGCGCGGTAGGGTGCGCGTCGCCCTGGGGGCCTGGCTCGGGCCGGGGCGGCTGCTCCTCGGCCTCGGGGATGCGGGGGTAGCCCTCGAGTCGGCGGGCGTCCCGCGGCTCCTCGCCACCGGCGGGGTACGCCCGTTGGCGGCGAGCAACCTCACCGCCCCGCGGCCGGCCGACCCCCTCGTCCAGACCACCTCCCACCTCGACTTCGGTGGCGCGGTGGTCGCCCTGGTGCCCGACGCCGGCGGCGACTACTTCCCCACCACCCGTACCCTGGTGGCGGGAGGCGGCCCGGTGGTGGTGGCCGGTCCGGCCGGCGGTAACCCGGCCCGAGGCACGGTGGTCTATCTCGGCGTGGCGGCGGCGCAGGACGAGGAGGCGGTCCATCTCACCGCCGGTGGTCTCGACCTCCTCGCCAATGCCCTCCTCCTCGCGTCCCCCCCTGCGCCCGCCGCGGCCGTCAATCGCGGTGGTGCGTCGGCGGCCGCCGACGGCCTCCTGCTGGCCGGCTCCACCGATCCGGCCACCGGGAGTGGTCACCTGCACGCCTTCAACCTGACCGGCGGTACCCCCACCCCCCTGTGGGATCTGGCCGCTGCGCTCGGCCGCGCCGCCGCGCGCACGCTCCCGCTGGCTCTCGCCTATCGCCCCCTGCACACGCCCACCAGACCCCTCCGATGTCCCTGG
>CAZRGD010000444.1:0-1993 GCA_964599505.1 uncultured Nitrospirota bacterium
CTCGACGGCTCGGACGCCCTCTACCTCCTCTTCGACGAGCCGGTAGAGCCCGCCGGTGGCTTCGACATGAGCACCGCCGTCACCATCACCCGCGCCGGCCAGCCCGTGGAAGGCGCCGCAACCAGAGTCACCTCCCAGCTCCTCGAATGGCAACCCGCAGCCGGAGTCGGCGGCCTCGTCCCCGGCGGCAGCTACACCATCTCCGGCGTCCACCTCGCCGACCTCGCCGGCAACGCAGCCATCGCCGGCGCCACCTTCACCCACCTGACCGCGAGCGCCGACCTCCTCCTCCTGGCCTACGCCGCTCCCACCGACACCCAGCCCGAGGCCCAAAGCGCCTACGGCCTGACGACGCTCTTCCAAGGCAGAACCTGGGACGGGGATCTGGCGATGTATTTCTACCGAGCAAGGTGGTACCTCCCAGAGGCTGGGGTGTTTGCGGAAAGGGATCCTCTGGGCTACCGGTACTCGGCGAACGTCTACGACTCCTTCCACGCATCACCGCCTAATCTCGGTGACCCTTGGGGCGCCAATGTCGTCCCGACGCCCGCTGCGCCGCGGCCGCTCGTGCCGGAGAGGAATGGAAGCACCAAGCCCGAAACGCCCGACGTACCCGTTCAGCCCTTTACTACTCCGGATATCAGCACGACACCGCGACCACCGGAAATGCGAGCAGGCAGGGGCAACCCCTCCCCGACGGCGTCAGCAGAGGAAGAGGACGCGCTGGAGTGGCTTCGTAACAGACTTACGGCAGGTGTCTCACTCGATGCGTGGGCAACCTTGAATTCAAAGGGAAAGATCATTCATCCTGTGAAGTCGGGGATCGGGGTCCACGCTGGGCTGAACCTTCAGTTGTGGCCCAGGCCGAATGGCACATTCCTGGTTGGGCTCTTCGGGTATGACAACTTTTCTGCTGTCAAGAAGAGCTTGGAACTGACCGGTCTACCGGGGCCAGCTGGGCCATTTGGAGTCATTGGCGTAGGAGGCTCGTTCGGCTTGGGATGGAATATTGCGTACTACCGGGGGACACGCACCGGTGGGTTCTTCGGCTATTCAGATGATCTCATCATCCGTGATTGGCTTGGTAACTTTGAGGCCGCTGCCGGTACCATTCTCGACGTTGGTGTCTCCGGGTTCAAGTCGAGAGAATACATCGGGATCGGCGGTGCCTTCCCTTGGGCTTCAGTTGGAGGTGGGTATTCGGTCTCTATCACCAACTACTATCCCATAAGTCAGGCCACGAGGCGCTTTGGCGAGGTCTTGGGGTTCTTCGCAGACGAACTGGCGAGAATTCCGACCCACAACCCAACAGGAGAATCCGCGAAGGTACGTCTCATCGAAGAGTGCCGAGAGTTGTTGATGAAGTACTCCGAGAGACTCAGTGGGCGGTGAGGATGAAAAGCGCCGGCTGCGTGGGAGTTGTCGCTGTAGCGTGCACAGCGTTGTTGATTCTTGTTCATCCATGGGAGCCGCTGCCAGTGGGTGTGGTTCGGGACATACTAGAAGCGATGGTTAGCGGTAGGCCTTGCGGGGCTCTGAGCATCGCTGGGACCATAGACCCCTCGAGAATCCAGTGTCTTGATATTCGGCACCGTGGATCGTGCCTCAGAAGCCGAACGAGTGGATTGTGGATCGTGCCCCGAGAAGTAGCCCGAACAAAGGCGCTATTCGGGATTCCTCTCACTATTCTGCGCCAGGACCACTCCAAGGCCTGGCTCTATCAGCCCAAGCTCGATATCACCTTCGCTGTAGATGATCGGTTTCTGGTCGACTTCGCCAAAGGAAAGACCACGTCGGACACGCTCTTCACACCGATTGCGGCGAGTATTCCACCGACGAAGCCGAGACCGGTGTCCTCCGCAAAAAGTCCTGTGCTCCGCAAAAAGTCCATCCGCGCGATTCAAGGGGACGATCGGGACCGGGAGGCAGGGGTGACGGGGGTTGAGGGCGCAGATGGCGACCGCGAGGACGAAGGTGGGTAGCTCTCGATGCT
>CAZRGD010000445.1:0-1993 GCA_964599505.1 uncultured Nitrospirota bacterium
TGCGGGGAGTGGCCGCGGGGGGGCGCGGCGTGGGGGCGGGGGGGGGGGGGGGAGGTGAGGCCGGCGGGCGGGGTGAAGAAGGGGGTGAGGTCGTCACGGGCGGGGGGCGTACGGGAGGGGGCGAGGGGGGAGAGGCGGGTGTTCGCGTCGCCGAGGAGGACGCACGCCGGGGGGCCGCCCTCCTCGCTCACCGCCCGGCGGATGGCGGCGACCAGGCGGCGCATCGACAGGCGGCCCGAGCCGAGGCGCGCCAGGAGGGTTTCGACGTTGGCGATCCCCAGGCGACGCGCCGCCGCCTGCGTCTCGGGGTGGGTCACCACCTCCTCCTCCGTGGACTCGCCCATACCGAGGGCGGAGCGCAGGCGGTCGCTGCCGATCGCGATCGTCCGCTCTCGCTTGCGGGTGCGGAGCTGCTCGCGCAGGAGTCGGCGGGCGTGGGGGGTGCGGACGTGGGTGAGCCAGCTCGGCGCCGGCGCGACGCGCTCCTCCGTGAGGATCTCGACCAGATCGCCGGTGCTCAGGATGTGGCCTCGCTCGACCCGTCGGCCATCGACCCGGCCGCCGGCGCAGTGATAGGCGAGGTCGGTGTGAATGGCGCAGGCGAAGTCGAGGAGGGTGGCGCCGCGCGGCAGGTCGAGGACGTCGCCACGCGGGGTGACCGGGTGGATGCGGTCGGCGGCGAGGGTGTCACGCGCCATCTCCAGAAACTCGTCGGAGGTGACCATTGCCATCTGCGCATCTTCGAGCTCGTGCAACCAGTGCATGCGGCGGGCAAAGTCCCCCGGCCGCTCGTGGGCACCGCGCTTGTAGCTCCACTGGTAGGTGATCCCCCGCTGCGCCACCTGGTCCATCGATTTGGAGAGGACCCGGCAGCGGATGGTGCAGCCGCGGATCCCCCGTAGGCGGGTGTGCAGTGCTCGGTAGTGGTTCGAACGCGGGGTGGCGATGTAGTCCTTGAAGCGGCCGAGGACCGGCTGCCGCAGGGCGTGGACGAGGCCGAGGACCGGATAGCAGTCGTCGTCGTGGGGGGGGGCGACGGTGAGGCGGAGGATGTGAGCGACCCGCTCGATCGGTTCACCGAGGCTGCGATGGATACGCGCCACCTCGTGGGCGAGGCACGGGCGGTACTCTACCCGCGTCTCCGGGAAGCGTGGCGCCAGGCGCTCTTTGATCTCGGCGGCCAAACTCTCACCCCGCTGTCGCACGCGATCGTGGGTGTAGTCGAAGCAGGCGCGGATCTCGTCGTACTCTTCGTGGTGGAGGATCGCATAGCTCAGCTCCGCCAGCTCCGGGTAGATCGACCCGAGGCCGAGCCCCATGGCGATGGGCAGATAGATGTCGCGCGTCTCGGCGGCGATGCGCGCCTGCTTCTCCGGCCGCATCACCCCCAGGGTGCGCATGTTGTGGAGTCGGTCCGCGACCTTGATCAGGGCAACGCGCAGATCCCCCACCATCGCCTCGACGATCTTCCCCAGGTTGGTCGCCCGCCGTTCCGACGGAGTCGCCTCCGCCAACAGCTCCACCTTAGTGACCCCGTCCACCAGGGTCGTCACCTCCTCGCCGAAGCCATGGGCCAGCTCGACCAGGGAGGTGGGGGTGTCCTCCACCGTGTCGTGCAGGAGCGCCGCACACAGCGTCGGCACGTCGAGCTCCAGGCCAAGGAGGGTCTCCACCACCGCCACCGGGTGGGTGAAGTACGGCTCCCCCGAACGGCGCCGCTGTCCCTCGTGCGCCGCCTCGGCAAAGCGGTAGGCGCGCGCCAAGAGGTCGAGGTCGGCCTCCGGGTTGTACGCGAGGACGCGCGCGACAATCTCGTCCAGGGTGAGCATGACGATCCATGCGTGCCGCAAACCGCGCCGGAAGGCAAGGGCGGCCGGCGCGGAGCCGCAGAAAATCGGAGCCGCGGAGGTGCTGGGTCGGGCGTCACCGGCGGCAATCTCCGAGGGCTGGCGGGGCCTGGGAGTGCGGTCTTTTCCATGGAAGAGTTTGGTAT
>CAZRGD010000446.1:0-1992 GCA_964599505.1 uncultured Nitrospirota bacterium
GGGAGATGGAGGGGTGGCCGGCCACCGGCGGCCCGCCGGTGCGCGGCGAGCTGGTCGCCGGCCACGACGGGGTCGACCTGCACCTCGCGGGCAGGGGGATCGACCTCGCGGCGATCCGTTACCTCGACCGGTGGCCTTATCTCGCCGGCCACGGTGACATCGACTTTCGCCTGCGCACCCCGGCGCCGGTGCGCGTCGAGGTGACGGGCCACCTGCCGAAGGTGTCGGCGTGGGGGATCGACTTGGCGCCGATGGAGCTCACCGTGAACGCGGCGGACCGGGCGGTGCGCTGGCAGGCGCGGGCGGCGGGCGCCACCCTGATCGGCGATGGGGCGGTGGCCGCGGACGGGTCGGCGAGCGGCGCCGGCCGTTTCGACTCCCTCGACCTTGGCCGCCTCCGGGGCGCCCTGCCGTCGCGGCTGGTCGCCCTCGGGGTGGGCGGCGAGGCAACCGGGACCTTTCGCGTCGGTGGCCGCACCGAGCCCGCCGAGGCGCTGCGGGTGGAGGTGGAGCTCGATGGCCTGAAGGCGCACGCCGCCTCCACCACCCTGGTGGCCAGCGAGACGCCGGCGCGGGTGGTGTGGCAGGAGGGGGGGCTCCACCTTCACGACCTGGCGGTGGCCGGTGACGGTCTCGGCGGGACGATCGATGGTTGGTTCAACCCCGGGGGCCCGCTCGCGGTCACCGTGCAGGCGGACGCGGATCTTGCGGCGCTGGCCCACCGCGACGACCGCTTAGCGGGGATTAACGGCGACCTCTCTGTCTACGCCGAGGTGGCCGGGACCACGGCGCTGCCGGAGATCTCCGGTGGCGCCGTCCTCCGTGACGGGAGCGCGCCATTGCCCGGCCTCGGTCTACGTCTGGAGGGGGTGGCGGCGGAGGGAATCTTCTCCGGCCAGCACCTCCTCATCGACGGCCTCCACGGCCGCTTCGGCGATGGCACGGTGGAGGGGAACGGCTTCGTCCGCCTCGGCCCCACGGGGGTCGACCACCTGGTCCTCGACACCCGCCTCGCCGGGGTGGGGGTGAAAATTGCGGGGGCGGAGGCGATGGTGGAGGGCGATCTGGCTCTGCGCGGTCCGCCCGCGGCGCTGGTGGTCGGCGGCGATTTGACCGTGCGCCGCTTCCGCTACGACAAGGGGTTCGACACCAGCCGCCTGGAGCGCGGGCCGACGGCGCCGCCGGTCGCCGGCGGTCCCACCCTCGACCTGCGCCTGCGCGCGCCGCAGACGGTGGAGATCGACAACGACCTCCTCGACCTGAAGCTCGGCGGTGAGGTGACCCTCCTCGGGCCGGTCGCAGCTCCCGGGGTGGTGGGATCCCTCACCGGCTCCAACGGCACCCTGCATCTGCGCGATCGCGACATCCACCTCACCTCGGTGTCGGTCACCTTCGTCGATCCGGAGGGGATCGAGCCGCTCATCGACGCCCAGGGGGAGACGGTCCTGCGGGACTTCACTGCCGCGCCCTTCGGCGGCGCCGTGAGCACCACGACGATGGGCGGGGCGCCGCGCAACTACCACGTCACCCTCACCGCCAGCGGCCCGATTGACGATCTCACCCTGCAGGCGAGCTCGACGCCGCCCCTGGATGAGTCGGTCCTCCTCACCGCGGTGGCCGGTGGTGCGGTGGGCGGGGCGGTAGGAGAGGAGGCGACCGACCGGCTGCTGGCCATGGTTACCCGCGGGTTGCGCCGTGGTCTCGGGCCGGGGGGGGAGCTCCTCGGGGCGCCGCTGGAGCGGCTGCTGAAGCTCGATCGCATCGACTTCGATCCCTTCGCCGTCTCCCAGTCAAATGTCGTCTCGCCGCGCCTTACCCTCGGCAAGGACCTTGCCGACCGGCTGTCGCTCATTTACTCCACCAGCTTCGTCTCCAACGAGGAGCCGGTGATCGAGCTGCGCTACCACCTCTCTCCCGCCTGGGAGGTGCGCGGTGGCAAGAACGAGATCGGCTCGGTGGGCGGGGACCTGCGGTACGAGTTCCGGTTTTAGG
>CAZRGD010000447.1:0-1987 GCA_964599505.1 uncultured Nitrospirota bacterium
AGCGGTCAGCGGTCAGCGGTCAGCGGTCAGCGGTCAGCGGTCAGCGGTCAGCGGAAACTCTGTCCCTTCCAGCAAGCGAAGCCCAGACCTCGGTAAAAGCACACCCCCCCTTTTTCTCCCCCATGCCCTCGGCTATCCCTCCGCTGTTCGCTGAAAGCTGACCGCTCGGTAGGAGCTTAACATTCGTCCTCGCCGGCCGCAGGCCGGCACCACCCCCCCATCCCTCACCCCTCACCCCTCACCCCCTGCGGTTTACCACCGCGCCATCAGCCGGCCGTCCTCCACCTTCGACTCGTGCCGCGTCAGCGGCCGCTTGCCCACCGCGATGCACTCGCCGGTGCAGATGTCGAAGGCCCACTTGTGCTTCGGGCAGGTGAGGGTGGTGCCGTCCAGCGCCAGCTCCGGGATGTCGGTCACCTGGTGCGGGCAGTGGCCGTCGAAGACGCGGTACTCGTCGCCCTCGCGGTGCACGAAGAGGGAGCGGTCGTCGATCACCAGGTGGCGGGTGTCGCCGGCGGCGAGCTCATCCGCGCCGAGGACGTCGTGCCAGGTGGGGAGGACCCCGAGGCGCTCCACGTCGAACTCGGGGATCTGCATGTCGACGATGATGTCGAAGGCCCAGACGATCTTCGCCAGGCCGAGGGCGGGGAAGGCGAAGAGGATGGCGTCGATGATCTCGTCGGCGCTCGCCCCCTCCCGGAGGGCGCGCGGCAGGTACTGGCGAAGGCCGCCCTCGGTCTGCACCGCCACCTTGGTGACCACCGAGATCAGCGCCGCGGTCTTCGGGTCGAGGTGGGTGGCGGACTTCTTCAGGAAGTCGAAGTAGGTGGTGATCGCCTCGCCGCGGGTCTGGATGAGGTAGTCGAGGGCCTTGCTCATGGGTGCTCCTCCTTAGGGTCGGATCTTCGGGGCGCGCCGCCGACAGCGCGGAGAGGCAAGATAACGGATCGCCGGCCAGGGAACCAAGACGGCTCCCGAGGGGGTGCACACACCCGCCGGTGTCCACACAATGGGGGCTACCTTTTTGACTCAATCCACCGTTACGAGGCCCCCATGACCGCCCAGCCGCTCAACTTCAACCCCAACGGCGCCCCTGCGCCCCCTGACCCGAACGCCGCCTCACCGGTCGCCTCCGTGGAGCTCCCCGGCGCCGACGGCGCCGAGGCGGTGGCCGAGCCGCCGGTCCCCTACAAGCAGCAGCGCCAGGTCCTCATCCGCGGCCTGCAGCACATGACCCTCACCGACCCGCGCCGGGTCGACGTCCTCCTCTCCTTGAGCAAGGTGTGCGCCGAGCTCGACGAGGGCGCCGAGGCGTGGGAGGCGGCGCGCGAGGCGTTCGACCTGTGCATGGAGTTGGAGGACTGGCAGGGGGCGACCCGCGCCGGTGACACCCTCTTCCTCACCAACGAGCCGGCGGCCCTCAAGGGGCTCGCCCACGCCATCTGGCTGGCGGTCACCTTCCCGATCGAGATCAAGGCATCCCACGACGTCCTCGAGCGGCTGATCAACGAGGCGGCCCACGACGACATCGCCGCGGTCGCCGCGGCCACCGCCTACTACCTGGCGGCGCTACGCGGGGGTGACGACGAGGCGGGCAAGGAGGCGCACGACAATGCCGCCCGGATCATGAGCAACGTGGCATGGAGCCACGGCGGGGTGAAGGACCAGGAAGCCTTCGACATCTGGTTCCGCATCCACAACCTCGACGACCCCGACACCTTCCTGCCGCTGCTGGCCGAGTCCCTCGACAAGATGGTCGATAGCGACTGGTGGTACGACCGCGACGCCCTCAAAGCGCGGATCCCAGAGTAGGGGCCCGCTGTACTCCATCCTCTACTCGACCGCCGGTGCCTCCGACCCTCGATCTAGTGATCCATCTGCAGCCCCTTGGCGAAGTGCACGCTTGAGCGGTCGGACCTCCCACCCCACCGGGGTCTCCCCCAGCCACTCCACGCCGGAGTCCCGATACGCCGGATAGGGCCGGAAC
>CAZRGD010000448.1:0-1983 GCA_964599505.1 uncultured Nitrospirota bacterium
GCCAGGCAGAGCTCGATCGCCACCCGCCCCGGGGGCAGCCCCCCCTCCGCGTCGAGCCGGTAGGCGAGGCGCAAGAGAGGGCGATCTTCGGCGAGCGTCACCTCCACCGTGGCCGCCATCCCCGGCGCTACCGGGTGGCGGATGTGGCCGTCGTCGTAGGTGGCCGCAACGGTGGGCGGCGGCGACGCGGGCGGGTGGCCGCCGGGGGCGACGCGCGGCGCCACCGGCTCACCGGGGGCGAGGTAGACGAGGCGGCCGATCGCCGGCGGCAGGAGGTCGTAGACCATCTTGTCGCGAGCGCCGTTGATCGCGGAGCCGGCGGTGTCGTGGATGGTCTGGGCGGAGCCGCCCTCCTCGGCGTCTTCTCCGGTGGCGGCTTCCCCCTCCGTGGTCGCGGCACGCAGGTGGTAGTGCTCGAAGCGGCGCGGCAGGGTGGCGCCGAAGTTGGTGCCGCCGGTGCGGTCGGAGAGCTCGCTCACCACGCCGCCGCCGGCGAGGTCGACGGTGGCGTGCAGGGTCGCGGAGCTGAGGTGGAGCTCGGCACGTCCGTCGCTGTCCTCGTCGCGCAGCTCGCGGGGCGGTAGCGGCGGCAGGAGGGCCTCGCACCGGTTGAGGTGGCGCCACACCGTGTGGCGCAGGTGCGGCAGGTAGAGGCCGCCGAAGACGCCGTGCCAGTAGGCGTCGTTCGCCTGTGCCGCGTGCAGCTCGGCGAGGGCGGCGTCGCCCACCTCCGGCCCGAGGGCCTCGATCCGCCGGGAGAGGGCGAGGGCGCGCTTGTGCATCCGGTTGGCCTCCGGGTACTTCACCAGAAACCCCTTCCAGATCCCGCCGGTGAGAAACGGCTTGATCTCGTCGAGGCGGCCGCGTCGCTCCTCCTCCGCCACCAGGTGTCCCATCTGCACCGCCTGGGTAGCGGGGAGCGACCACTCGCCCATCTCGAAGTAGGAGGTGTTCGGCAGGTAGGCGAGCCCCTGCGGGTCGTGGTCGGCCCGGTACTCGCTGAAGGTGGAAGCGCGGATCTCGGAACAGGCGACCACCTGTTCCAGGAAGCGGGCGAGCCACCGCTCGCCGTAGGCCAGGGCGTGGGTCCCCGGCCAGGTGCCGTACTTCTCCCCGTCGTCGGCGATCGTCGCCGAGCTCCACCCCCACCGTTCCCGCGCCGCGAGCAGGTACTCGAGGGTCGCCTCGGGCGGCTGGAAGGGGGTGAGGTAGCGGAGCTGCATGTCGATGGGAAAGACCGCCACCCGGCTGCCCGCGTCCTCGGTGAGGAAGCAGCCGGTGAGCTGGGCGCGGTCGAAGCCGGCGGCCTGGAAGTGGTAGTCGTCGACGGTGACGTAGTCGATCTCGGCCCGCGCCAGGTCGGAGACCAGCTCCGGCTCCCACACCCGCTCGGTGAGCCACAGGCCGCGCGCGCGCGTCCCGAGGTGGGCCTCCAGGAAGGCCTGGTGGCGCTCGATCTGGCTCGCCCGGTCGGCGCGCGGGATGGCGGAGAGGATCGGCTCGAAGAAGCCGCCGGTCATCACCTCCACCTGGCCGCGCGCCACCATCCGCGCCAGGCGGTCCACCACCTCCGGGTAGTGGTCGGCGATCCATGCCAAGAGCCAGCCCGAGTAGTGGACCGAGAAGTGGAAGTCGGGGAACGACTCCGCCACCTCCAGAAAGGGGGCGTAGGCGCGCTGGGTCTCCCGTTCCAGCACCGAGTCGAAGTTGCCCACCGGCTGGTGGCAGTGGATCCCGAAGAGGAGGTGGATGGGCATGGGATTTTTTTCGCTACGCGAAAAAAATGGAGTGGGGGGGGCGGCACGGCGGAGAGCGCGGATGCGCCGCCAGGGTAGGGGATGCAAGATGGTTCGGGGAGGGGGGCTGATATGGCGAGACAGGATGCTTGGATCATGATCGTCGGCTCCAAATCGGGATCGTTATCGCTATCGGGATCGGACCTCGACCGCTCGGCCACGGTATGGCTGGGGGACCGGGAGATCC
>CAZRGD010000449.1:0-1966 GCA_964599505.1 uncultured Nitrospirota bacterium
GACCAGGGTGAAGGGCGGCAGCGGCAGCTTCACCGAACGCGCCGCCGGTCCCTCGCCGATGATCAAGTCGAGCTCGAAGTCCTCCATCGCCGGGTAGAGGATCTCCTCCACCGCCGGGGAGAGGCGGTGGATCTCGTCGATGAAGAGGCAGTCGCCGCGCTCGAGGTTGGTGAGCAGGGCCGCGAGATCACCCGGCTTCTCGATCACCGGCCCGGAGGTGACCCGCAGGTTGGCGCCCATCTCGTGGGCGATGATGTGCGCCAGCGTCGTCTTGCCCAACCCCGGTGGGCCGGAGAAGAGGCAGTGGTCGAGCGCCTCACCGCGGCGGCGCGCCGCCTCGATGAAGACGCGCAGGTTGGCGACCAGCTCACGCTGGCCGACGTAGTCCGCGAGGCGCTTGGGACGTAGCCCCTCTTCCGCCATCCCATCCCCGGGGACGGCAGCGGCAACGAGAAGCTCGCTACGCTCGATAGGCTCGGCCATGGAGGCTTGCGTCTCGCAGACGGCGAAGCGACGCGGCGCCTTTATACATTTTTTTTCGGCTGCGCCGAAAAAAAATTATGGTCCGCTGCACAAAGTGCGACAGGCGCATTCGCGCGGGGGTTCGGACGACGAGGGTTGTAGGGGATGCTCGGCAACGAACCCGGCTATACGGCGGGCGCATACGCGCACACGGCTTGGGCAACGAGGAGTGGGGACGGAGGGGGGGGGAGGGGTGATCGTTGAGAGGTCACCGTCCCAAAAGCGCGAGGCCGTCGCGGATCCACTCGCCGAGGTCGCCGGCGGTGGCCTTGGCGCGGACCTTTTCCAACGCCCGCGCGACGGCGTCCGGACGGTAGCCGAGGTTGATCAGGGCGGAGCGCGCGTCTCCCTCGATGTCATGTACGACTCCCGCCTCCGCCGTCCCCTTCCCCACCCGCTCGCGCAGCTCGAGGACCAGACGCTCCGCGGTCTTCTTGCCGATCCCCGGGATGGTGGCGAGACGCGGCGCATCGCCGGCGCGGATGGCGGTGGTCACCGCCTCGGGGGAGAGCCCCGAGAGGACCGCCAGGGCGAGGCGCGGGCCGATCTTCTGCACCGTGAGCAGGAGGCGAAAGAGGCCACGCTCCTCGTCATCGAGAAAGCCGTAGAGGTGGATGGCGTCCTCACGCACGAGGGTGTGGACGAAGAGGGCGGTCGCCTCCCCCGGCTCCGGCAGATGGAGGAAGGTGGAGAGGGGGCAGAGGAGCCGGTAGCCGACGCCGTGGCAATCGACCACCACCTCGGCCGGCTCCTTCGACAGGAGGGTGCCGTTGATCCGCGCGATCACTGAACCACCCCGCTGGCGATCCGGCGCGCAACACCGGCGTGCTGCAGGTGGCAGATGGCGATCGCCAGGGCATCGGTCACGTCCGCCGGCCGCGGCGCCTCGGCGAGACCGAGGAGTCGCCTGACCATCTCCGCCACCTGCCCCTTCTCCGCCTGGCCGTAGCCCACCACCGTCTGCTTCACCAGCCGCGGGGCGTAGCCGGCGACCTCCAACCCCGCCTCCGCGGCGGCGAGCAGCGCCACCCCGCGCGCCTGGCCGAGGACGAGGGCGGCGCGGGCGTGGCGCGCCACGAAGAGCTCCTCCACCGCCACCTCCGTCGGCCGATGTGTCTCGATCACCGCGACCAGGGCATCGTGGATCGTGCGCAGGCGCGACGGCAGGGGGTCGCCGCTGCGCGTCCGGACGGCGCCGCTGGCGACGTGGTGCAGGCGAGCCCCGTCGAGGGCCACCACACCGTAGCCGGTCACCGCCGACCCGGGATCGATACCGAGGACGAGCATGTCGCTGGGGGGTGGGGGATGGGAGGTGGAGGCTGAGGGAGGGGTCAGCCCTGCGGGCTGACGCTGCGTGCGAGGGAAGCAGCGCTGGGACAGTGCCCGCTCCCTCGCGCAGGTCGTCGCCGTGCACCCACGACACTCACGCACACCCCGAACCCCT
>CAZRGD010000450.1:0-1952 GCA_964599505.1 uncultured Nitrospirota bacterium
TTGTGTTGAGGGGTGGGGTGCGGCGTCGGCATGTGGGGTTTGGAACTGGTGGGGGGAAGATAGTTGTGCGGTGTGGGGGGAGGGGGGGGGGGGCGGGGGGGGGCCGGGGGATTGGCGTCACTGGGGGACGGAAGGGGGTGGCTCTCGGTCCTGAAGGCGGGTTTGTCCACAGATGATGGAGTCCGAGTGCTTGCAGACGCGGTACCCCTCCTTTTTTTCGGGCGCGTGTTGACGGCGAGGGTCGCGACTGTAGGAACAAATCCGTCGTGGCGAGAATTCCAGGATGGGAGAGGGCAACCCGTTTCTCCTTCGCGAGTCTACTTCCCTTCTACGCGCTACCAAGATGGCGATCTTCCGATTCCTGATGCCCTGAAGATATGCCAGAGCCTCCACTGGTATTTCGAACGCCACCCGTTCAGATGGTTCGACTGGCCGGAGGCGTTGTTGAACGGTATGGGGGTCTCCTTCAGGAATGGCACCGCCGTCCATACAGATATCGAATCCCCCCTCGCCACCCACCCCAACTGGAGAGGTCTGAGGCACGAGGAGCGGGTTCATCTCTCTGCGGACGGTCGCATGTTCTGGAAATCCCTCATCCTCCAGATGCCGGAGCTGCGTGCCATCGTGGGCCTCGGTACCGACTCATCCATTGTCGAGAGCATGGGTGTTTGCTTTGACGAAGCGATCGACCTGAGCTCCCTCCACCTCCCCCCGATCCGACTGGGGAGTTGGACCCATGGTGGGCGAAGGTTGACCATCTACTGGTGGGAACAGACCTGGGGCCAGCCTCGCGCATTTTTCCGGAAGGACGGCAAGTCTCTCTACCCCGCAATCGGCCGATGCCTTATGCGGCGGCGGCCTTGGGATGGTGGTAGAGGAGACTTGCCCCCGGTCCAGAAATCCCCCACGTGGACATCCTCATTCGTCAATCCATGCAGGGAGAAAAGCGAGATGCATGAAATTCTTGGTGACGAGCAGACGTTGTTGGAGAAACTCGATGCTTCTCCACGAGATCGCGATCTTCTTCTTGGTCTATTGAAAATTGAAGAAACCTCCGATTATCCATCAGCCGACAGGCTAGCGGCGGAATTCGTCCGAAGATTTCGGGAAGATGAGAAAGCCACCACCCTGGGAGAACCGAGGAACGATCGAAGGCCGAAGGTATGGGCGCGCGCCAGCATCGTGGCAGAGCATGACGATGGGACGCCTGAGGAGATGAAGGTCAAGGTCATGGAGGATACCACTCGCGGCGGAGCCCTCCGATTTGCGGAAGCCGTACTCCGTGGCGAGCCACGGCTTCGGTCGGTGACGCACCTGAGCCCCCTCGCCCCCCAAGCCCCCCGTGGTCGATCTTTCCTTCCAGCAACATCCCGGCCCGCGCAGCGGGACGGGGGCTACGCCGTCTTCGAACGGTGCTCGTAGATGCGCAACGGCAGCTCGTCGCCGCGGACGACCGCCTCGGTGATGATGCACTCGGCGACGCCACTCTCTGACGGGATGTCGTACATGATGTCGAGCATCACCTCTTCGAGGATGGCGCGCAGGCCGCGGGCGCCGGTCTTGCGCTCCTGGGCGAGGTGGGCGACGGCGCGCAGGGCGTCGTCGGTGAAGGTGAGATTTACCCCTTCGTAGCTGAAGAAGTGGCTGTATTGCTTCACCAGGGCGTTGCGCGGCCGGGTGAGGATCTCCACCAGGGCGTCTTCGTCGAGCTCATCCAGCGCCGCAAGTGTTGGCAGGCGGCCGATGAGCTCGGGGATGAGGCCCGCCTTGAGGAGGTCCTCCGGCTCGACCTGCTTGAGGAGGGCCTGGCGTTGCACGTCGCTGGAGGCAATCGGCGCGCCGAAGCCGAGGACCTTGGTCTGTAGCCGGTTGGCGATCACCTTCTCCAGGCCGACGAAGGCGCCGCCGCAGATGAACAGGATGTTGGTGGTGTCGACCTGCAGGAACTCCTG
>CAZRGD010000451.1:0-1943 GCA_964599505.1 uncultured Nitrospirota bacterium
TGCACACCCCGTGCCACAACCGGGTACCCCACCACCACGGACACGCCACACCGCACGAAACCGGGACCGACATTCAGAGAAATCAAAAAGTTGCCTCGACTCTCCCGATCCGCCACCGGCCGGCCCGCACCTGCCGCCCCAACCGCGCCGAGTCAAAAAAGAGACGGATTCCTGGCGCCCGCCGCCGCCATGCGTCAAATCCCCGCCTACCCCCCCTCCACCACCCGACCCAACGCGCCGAATAGGTAACAATTCCACGGAGAGACCGATGCCCGCGACCCTCCTCAGCCCGACCCAGCTCAACCGCCTGGTCGACGACAACGCCCACCTCGCCGCCCCCTCCAACGCCGTCCAGCGGCTGCTTGACGTCACCTCCGATCCGAACCTCGAGGTGCCGCCGCGACAGGTGGCGGACATCCTGTCGCGCGAGCCCGCCCTTGCCGCCCAGGTCCTCCAGTGGGTCAACTCGGCAATCTTCGCCCTCCCCAACCCGGTGGCAGACATCGGCCGCGCCATCCCCCTGCTGGGGCTCAACCGCATCCGCGCCATCGCCCTGGCGCAGGCATTCTTCTCCCGCACCGCCCACCAACAGATGGCGACCTACGGCATCGACGGCCGCACCTTCTGCCTCCACTCCCTGGAGACCGGCCTCGGCGCGGCGCACCTCCTGCGCACCCACGAGCCCGGACGCGAGGGCGAGGCCTTCACTGCCGGGCTACTGCACGACCTCGGCATGCTCATGGTCGAGGGGATCACCCAAAAACAGGCGCATGCCGCTCCACTGCTCCCCAGCGAGCGCCCCCAGTGCGACGCCGAGCGCGACCTCCTCGGGACCGACCACGCCGCCCTCGGCGCCGCCCTCACCCGCCGGTGGCGGCTGCCGGAAGAGCACCAGGAGGTGATCGCCCGCCACCACCAGGCGCCCGCCCACCGCAACCACCTCGACGGATGGAACCTAAATGACAGCGAAGTCGCCGCTTCACCGGACGCCCCGACCCTCCTCAAGGTGGTCCAACTCGCCGACCGCCTCTCCGAACAGCGGGTCGGCCTCACCCCTGCGAACCAGGACACACGCTGGCTGCACCAGTTTACCGACCTCCTCCCCGATGACGAGGCGCGTATGACCCTTGATCACGAGATGGACCAGGCCGCCGGCCAGCTCGCGGCGATGATGGGGGCGTGACCGCGGTCAGCGGTCACTCTGGTAGGAGCCGGCTCCCGCCGGCGAAACCGGCCCGAAGGGCCGGCCGCGGCGGCACGCCGCGGATCGCGAGCAGGAGCTTGTCCCGCCACGCTCCTACCCGCGCGGCTACCCCAGAAGCTTGCCGCCCTTCGCCCAGTTCTCGCGTGGGACCTCCTCGATCACCACATAAGTCGCCTCGGGCGGCTTGCTCGCCACCCGCTCGAGGGTCGCGGTGAACTCCCGGGCGATCTCCTCCTTCTGCTCACGGCTCAAGGTCCCGGCGACACGCAGATGGCAGTACGGCATGGTTCCTCCTTGAATAGGGTCAGTGACGTCACTACATTCTCTTTGTAACGTAGCGGTCGTGGGCCCTACCACCCTGTCACTGGGGCCGGCCGCGGAAATGGAGACGGGGGTGAAATGGATTCGACGGGGATCAGAAGCCTGTGGTGCATGTCGAGGTCCGGCGGCCTCGTTAAACAGCCGGAAAACACAATAGCCGAGCCTGAGCTCGCACTCGCGGCGTAGAACCCGCGACGTCCCCACCCGCTGGTGCCTACGGCACGGGTGATGGATGTCAGAAACCGTAGGATGCGGCCCGTGGATGCTCCGACGCGGACCTAAGCCAAGGGGCTCCGGGTCACGCCACCGCCCCGTCTGTGGGACCGGCGCGGCCGACAACAAACGCAGACTACACATGTAGTGCCACAGTAGCGGAAGGTTTCCGGACGCGGGTTCGAGTCCCGCCACCTCCACCATT
>CAZRGD010000452.1:0-1941 GCA_964599505.1 uncultured Nitrospirota bacterium
AGGAGCCTGTCGGACTTTGGCCCGATCTACTGCGGAAAAGCGGATCTCGGCCCGGCGGGGGGGTGGGGCCGGCGGCCCCGTATCGCGAGTAGGAGCTCGCTCCTACCGCGGGTTGGTCTGCGTCTCCGGGCATCCGTGTACTCAGGCAACAATCTTCGGTGAGCAATCCGAGCGGGGTGAGGTGCGCTGATGGTGGAGCGAGACGCCGCCCGTTTCGCCCAGGCGCGCCACGAGCTCGTCGAGCGGATTCGGCGCCAGGGGGTCCGTGATCCGCGGGTTCTCACGGCGATGGAGCGGGTCCCGCGCCATCGGTTTGTCCCCGACGCCCTCGCGGTGCAGGCGTACCGCGACACCTCGTTGCCGATCGGGCGCGACCAGACGATCTCTCAGCCCTCCATCGTCGGCCTGATGACCGAGGCGGCGGCGGTCACCGCCACCGACCGGGTCCTTGAGCTCGGCACCGGCAGCGGCTACCAGACCGCCGTCCTTGCCGAGCTGGCGGCGAAGGTCTTCACCGTCGAGCGGATCCACTCGCTGGCCACCGCCGCACAGCGCCGCCTCGACGCCCTCGGCTACGCCAACGTTGTCTTTCGTATCGCCGACGGCACCTTCGGCTGGGCGGAGCACGCCCCGTACCAGGTGATCGTGGTGGCCGCCGCCGCCCCGGAAATCCCGGTGCCGCTGGTGGAGCAGCTCGACGTGGGGGGGCGGCTGGTGATGCCGGTGGGGAGCGGCGACGTGCAGGAGCTTCTCCTCGTACACCGCACCCGCGAGGGGTTGGAGCGCCAGCGGCTCCTGCCGTGTCGCTTCGTCAAGCTCATCGGCCGCCACGGGTGGAGTGGGTGATGTGCGTGATTGCGCTGCGCGCAATCAGAGGAAAGCCTTCGGCTTTCCGGGGAGGGGCGTGGGATGTGGCGCCGGTCTTGGGTCGATCGGGTAGGAGCGGCCTCCTGGCCGCGAACCGCGGCCTTGGGCCGCTCCAGGCCCGCAGGGCCTGTTTCGCCGCCGGGAGGCGGCTCCTACCGATTTGGCCTTCCCCGCAGGTCCGGTGGAAACCTGGAGCTTGTGCGAGCACCGTTGCTCGGGCTGCCCCAGCCCTCGCCCCTAATCCCTAATCCTTAGCCCCTGGTGCGTGCACTCCCCCATGCTTACCGAGCTCACCCAATGGGTGGTCCACTGGGCCTCGACCCCCGAGGCGACCTGGGCGCTCTTCTTTCTCGCGGTGGCCGAGTCCTCCTTCTTCCCCCTGCCGGTGGACGTCTTGCTCATCGCCATGGGGCTCATCACCCCGGAGGCGGGGGTCCGCTACGGGATGATCGCCACCGTCGGCTCGGTGGTCGGGGCGGTGATCGGCTACGGAATCGGCCAGTGGGGCGGCCGGCCGCTCCTGGAGCGGTGGGTCTCCACCGAGCGGATCGCCAAGGTGGAGGCGACCTTCCTGCGCTACGAGGCGTGGGCGATCGCGGTCGCCGGCTTCACCCCGATCCCGTACAAGGTCTTCACCATCGCCGCCGGGATCTTTCGCGCCACCCTGTGGAAGCTCATCGCCGTCTCCTTTCTCAGCCGTGGCGCCCGCTTCGTGGGCGAGGGTCTCCTCTTCTATTTCTTTGGTGAGCCGATCGCCGCATTCATCCGCCGCGACTTCAACGCCATCTCCGTGGTCCTCGTCGTTTTGCTTGCGATCGGGGCGTATGCTATACACCGCCGCTCGCGCGCGGCCTGAGGTCGCGCAGACCCGAGGGGCGGGGCGTAGCGCAGCCTGGTAGCGCACCTGCTTCGGGAGCAGGGAGTCGGAGGTTCAAATCCTCTCGCCCCGACCACCTCGATCCTCCCCTCGGGTCTGCGAGCGCGGCGGGGTAGACTCGGCGGACCTATGGACAGGGTGCGACACAAATATTGCCGCCTGGATTCTGCACTCCTTCGAGCACCGAGGGCGTCGAG
>CAZRGD010000453.1:0-1925 GCA_964599505.1 uncultured Nitrospirota bacterium
CCCGACGGGCGGCGGCGATGCGCCGCACGGTTACCCCCATGTCGATCTCAAGGGAGGGGAGGTCACGGTGGTGAACCCACACCAGCTCCAGCCCCCCGACCCCCCCCACCCCCCCCGCCCACCAAACCCCCACCAGAGCCGCCACCCCAAACTCCGCTGCCAGCCCCGCCATCTCCCGGAGCGGGCCGCCGGGCAGCGCCGCGGCGATCAATAAGACCGCGGCCGCGCCCGCCGCCCGTGCCTCCACCAGTTGATAAGGATCAATGTGGAAATCTTTGCGAAGCAAAGGCAATGAGACGACCTCACGTACCTCTTGAAGAAAACGAAGCCGGCCATCAAAGAAGGGCTTGTCGGTGAGAACCGAGACCGCCGCCGCCCCGGCGGCCTGGTAGGCCCGCGCCACCTCCGCCGGCGCCGCCCCCGGCCGGATCTCCCCCTGCGACGGCGACCGCCGCTTGATCTCGGCAATAAACCGGATCGGCGCCCCCCCCGACCGCCGCACCGTCGCTAAAAAGGGACGACACGGCGGAAGATCGGCCAGCCGCGCCCGCAGCTCCGCCTCCGACGTGTGGAGCTTGCACTCCGCCACCCAGCCACGGGTGGAATCGAGGATGCGCGACAGGACCGACATGGGCGCGAATGGTCGCCCAGTCAGGGCTGTGTGGCCAGTGGGGCGGGCACCTCTCATCGCCACGGAGCCCACGGTTCGCCGCCATAGCGAATACGTCACGCGCTGCCTGACGAATGGTCACGCCTTCGGAGGTGGGTCGCTCATCGGATCGACATCCATCTGTCACCTCACAGGCACGCTGTGCCACACGCTGCTACTCAATCCTTGTATTCGCGGAACCCCGCCAAAAGGCTGTTGAAGGACGTCGGCTTGTACTGCTCGAAGCCCTTTTCATCCACGTACACAAAGTCGTAGGTCACATCGGACTGCACCCGGTTGATGTCCTCGCACCACTGCTTCAACCGCTGCATCTTGAGAGGCACGTCCAGGTCTTCCTGCCCCTTGGTCTCGACGATGAAGACCTCCCGGGGAGATCGTTTGACCAAGAAGTCCGGGTAGTAGTTGGAGATCTCACCGTTGTTTTTGGTGCGGAAGCAGCTTCTCGAAGCTCGTTTCCCGCAGGGCCTCGTCCGCCGGGAACCATCGCACCTCCGGATCGAGAATCGCATGGGGCGATAGCGGAAAATCCTTATGGAGCGCCACGACCCAGCTCCTCCCGCATGGCCCGCACCGCCTCGACCAGCCCCGGCAGATGCTCCCGGCAGACGTCGTAGACCACCTCCGCATCCACATGGAAGTAGTGGTGGCTGATGATATCCCTGATGCCCTTGGCCCCGGTCCAGTCCACCTCCGGATGCCGACCCAGCAGCTCGCCACCGGTCACCTTGTCCAGGTTCTTCAAGCTCTCCCCGATCGCGATCAACATCATGCAGATGGCATCGAGCCGGTCGATCCCCTCGTCATCCGCCAGAAAGTCCTCGGACGACTGGATCGGCGCAAACCGCCGTTCGATGCGCGCCGTCGCCTCCAGGATCTGTGTGAGAATCTCTCGCACCAGGGCCGGGTCAGACATCCACCGCCTCCTCATCGATCCGTTCTTTGAGGAAGGCGTTCATCCGGTTACCGTACCGTACGACATCCACCGGGCAATGCAGCGCCTCCTCCAGCACCGCCTTAATGTGCACCAGGAAGAAGAGGTCCGGCTTGCTCATCTCCACCACCACATCCACATCGCTCCCCTCCCTGGCTTTGTCCTTCGCCACCGAGCCAAAGAGGCCGAGCCGGGTGACGCCGTACCGGGCCGCCAACTCCGGTTTGTGGTCGCGCAGGACCCGCAGTGCCTCGTCTCGTCTCATACGGCTACCTCGGCCCCCCGAAATGGGAAGACACGTTTTTCACCATGAAGAGCATGAAG
>CAZRGD010000454.1:0-1923 GCA_964599505.1 uncultured Nitrospirota bacterium
CTTGTGTGAGGCGAGCTGGCGGGGTTGCTGCGTGGTGGGTCGGCGGGCGGCGGGGGGGCGAGGGGCGCTGGCGGCCGCGGTGACGGGGGGGTGCGGGCGGGGGGGGCGGGGGGGCCGGGCGGGGAGGGGTGGCGCCTCGCCGCCCACTGCGCCGCGGAGCAGGGCCACCGGCGCGCCCTGGAGGGGGTCGGCCTCTCGCCCCTCTTCGGCCGCGGACTCAGGCTTGGGGAGGGGGGCGGCGCGGCCCTCGCCGTCCCGCTGCTGCAAGCGGCCCTGGCGCTGCACCGGGAGATGGCGACCTTCGAGGAGGCGGGGGTCTCGGAGGGGGGGTGAGCGCCATGGTGGAGAGATTCATGGAGGCCCTCTCATGGCTCACCGTGCTCCCGGTGCGGGTGGCCCAGCCGCGCGGTCTGGGTGTCTGCGCCCCTGCCTTCCCGGCGGTGGGGCTCGTGGTCGGGGGGCTCGCGGCCCTGGCTGGCTACCTCGCCGGGGGCCACTCCTCCCTGGTGGGTGGCGTGGCCGCGGCGGGGGTGTGGATCGGCCTCACCGGCGCGATGCATCTGGACGGCGTCGCCGACCTCGCCGATGGCCTCGCCGCCGGCCACGCGACGCCCGAGCGGCGGCGGGCGGTGATGAAGGATCCCCACACCGGCGCCCTGGGGGCGGCGGCGGTGGCCTTCGCAGTCGCCTCCCGCATCGCCCTTCTCGCCGCGGTGGTGGTGCAGGGGAAGTGGTGGGCGATCCCCCTGGCGGCGGCGTGGGCGCGCCTGGGCGGCTGGGGGTGGGGCGTCTACCTCGAACCGACCTCCTCCGAGGGGATGGGGGCGACCCTCCACCGGGAGGCACCGCGGCGCCCCCTTGGGTGGTGGGGTTGCCTCCTCCTCGTCCTCTCGTTCCCCCTCGCCCCACCCCTGGCGGTCGCGCCCCTTGTCCTCATCGCCTGGGGGGTCTGGCTCTCCCGAACCCTCGGCGGCCAGAGCGGTGACACCCTGGGTGCAGGGATCGAGGTGGTGGAAATTTGCCTCCTCGCCGTCGTTGCCGGGAGTGGCCTGTGAGGCGGCCACCCGATCAGAAGAGCTCCACCTCGCCCACCTCGAGTCGCTCCTGCTGGACCGCCACGTGCTCGGCGTGCTCGATGAGCACGGCGGCGGCGTTGAGGCCGCGCTGCATGTGGGCCAGCCGCTCCTGGTAGAAGGCGCGCATGGTGAGGGCGTTGGCGGGTGGAGTCTGGAGCTGGGTGTCGATGGCGGAGATGCCGTCGTGGAGGGCCTGGAGGTATTCGAGGCGGTCGTCGATGTGGCCGGCGAGCTGGCTGGTGAGATCCTCGAACTGGAGGGCGGTGGTGGTGCTGCTGAGGGTCGCATCGAGGGCCGCCTTCACCTCCGCGAGATCGGACACCCCCTCCGGGAGGAGGTCCTGGAGGGTGGCGGTGAACGGGATGGGGGTGAGGGGGTCATCCACCAGGGCGGCTCGCAGGGCCAGCCGCTCCAGTGTGGCCTGCTGCGCCTCTACCTGAGTGCGGAGGTTTTCGATCCCTCCCATCAGTCGCCCGGCGGCGTCGCCGAGGAGGCTACGGAGCTGGTTGATCTCGGAGCGTCCCTTGACGTATTGGTCGGTGCAGCAGCCGGTGAACTGGTCGAGGACGGTGTGGAACTCATGGGAGAGCTCCACCAGCGTCTTTTCCACCTCTTGCGCGTCCAGCTCGCGGCGTCGTTGCTTGATCTCGTGGTTCCACGCCATCAAGGTCCAGCCGATGTCCACGGTGAGAAAGGCGGCGACCGCCGTCCACGGGGCGTGGGTGGTCCACAGGGTGACGAGCCCCGCCGCCCCGAAGAGCGGCCCGATCAGCCAGCCGTACCGCTCGCTCTGTTTTCCGGGTGACGTCAGACCTCTTTTCACATACTCCTCCGGCAAGGGTCCACT
>CAZRGD010000455.1:0-1916 GCA_964599505.1 uncultured Nitrospirota bacterium
ACCTCCAGCTCTCCTTCCTCGGCCGCGTCCGCGGCCAGCGGGGCAACTACCAGGAGGCGACCTACCGGTTCCCTGCCGGGCGCGAGGTCGCCGCGAGCTTTTTTGGTGAGGCGCTGCGCAAGGTGGTGAAGCCGGAGCGACTGGTGATCTTCGGGACCTCCGGCTCCATGTGGCAGGTGCTCCTCGAGGTCGCCGGTGTGGAGGATGCCTGCGACGACCTGTGGGGTGAGCTCGCCGACGGGTGCGAGAAGGACCGTGTCTCTCAGAGGCAGCTCGACACCATGGCCGCCGCCGTGGCCCCGGCCCTGGGTTGCGAGGTCCGTTGCCGCCTCCTCCCCTATGGCAAGACCCCGGAGGAGCAGCGCGCCTTTGTCCGCCTCCTCGCCGAGGAGGTCCCCGCCGGGGCGCGGGTCACCCTCGACGTGACCCACGGCCTGCGCCACCTCGCCATGCTCACCCTGATCGCGGCGCGCTATCTGCGGGTGGTGAAGGAGGTCGAGGTCGCGTCGCTCTACTACGGCGCCTTCGACCTGCCGCGGGCGGATAACGGTGCGGTCCCGGTCCTCGATCTCGCCGGCTTGCTGGAGGTGGCCGGCTGGGTCGACGCCCTCGCCGCCTTTGATCGCACCGGCAACTACGGCCCCTTCGCGACCCTCTATACCGACGACGGCGTCCCGCCCGACACGGCCAAGCTCCTCGCCGATGCCGCCTTCTTCGAGCGCAACACCAGCGCGAAGATGGCCCGCGCCAAGCTCTCCACCCTGCATCAGCAGCGGGACCGCCTCGATACTCCGGTGGGCGGCCTCTTCGCCGACGCCCTCCTGGAGAGGGTCGACTGGTTCCGCCTGCCCGACCGGGCCGCCTGGGAGAGACACCTCGCCTGGGCCTACCTGGAGAAGGGCGACTACCTGCGCGCCGCCCTCTACGGCCAGGAGGCCTACCTGAGCCGGGAGGTGGCCGCCGCCGGTGGCGACGTGGACGACTTCAAGGCGCGCGACCGGGTGCGCGACCGGAAGGAGCCGGAGGCCTTCAAGAAGCTCAAGTACATCCGCAACGCCCTCGCCCACGGCCAGCGACCCTACGACGGCGAGGTGTGGAACTGGGTGAAGCGGGAGGGGCTGCTGCGGTCTGCCTTGCAGGACTGCTTCGCACAGCTCCTCGTGCCACCACCCTCGTGACCGATTGGCTGTGCTAAAGCGTGGTCATTATTTCAGACCATTTTGTGAGGTCGCCATGAAGACCGTCCCCGCCACTGAATTCAAGGCCCACTGCCTCGGCCTGCTCGAAGAGGTCAACCAGAATCGTGAGACGTTGGTGGTTACCAAGCGTGGCCGGCCGGTGGCGCGGGTCGTGCCGTATGTGGCCGGGGACGAGGCGGAGACCAACCCCCTGAAGGGGAGCGTTCTCTTCGAGGGCGATCTCATCGCTCCCGTCGACGTGGAGTGGGAGGCAGGACGGTGATTGTCCTCGCCACCCGACTTCCGGGTGATTTTCACGATGACCCCGCGGACCGTTTTATCGCCGCCGCCTGTCTGGCAAACGGCCTGCCGCTGGTGACCAAGGACCGGGCGATCCGTGCCTGGGGCCACGTGGAGACCATCTGGTAACGCGAACCGATGGCCCTGCCGGCGAGGCCACTCCTCCCCCATGACTACCCGCAAGCTCTACCTTGTCGCCTACGACATCTCCGAGCACCGGCGCCTCGCCCGTGCTCTGTCGGTGTGCCGGGAGTACGCCACCGGTGGGCAGAAGTCGGTCCACGAGTGCTGGCTCACGCCGGCGGAGAAGCGCGAGGTGCTGGCCAGGCTCGGCGAGGTGATCGACGAGGAGAGCGACCGCGTCCACCTCTTCCGCCTCGACCCGCGCATGCAGGTGCGCGCCCTCGGTGTCGCCGTGGAGCCGGCGGACGGGAAGTT
>CAZRGD010000456.1:0-1894 GCA_964599505.1 uncultured Nitrospirota bacterium
TTGGAGGCCGCGGTCTCCAGCCAGAGGGGTTATGGGTAACGATCAGCCCTCCGGGGGAGGGTTGGGGTGGGGGCGGTTGGAATCGGCAAGTGGCTGGGAGGTTCTCCCCGATACCCAGCTTCCCTCCCCCAGCCCCCTCCCCCCCGACCCCCTCCCGAGGGGAGGGGGATTCAAGGATGCCCCTGCGGGGCAGGTGATGGTTCCGGAGCCATGAGCACCCCAGGTGAAGTCACCGCGAAGCGGCCGGCCAAGGCACAGATGTCCCTCTTCGAGCGCTACCTCACCCTCTGGGTCTTCCTCTGCATCGCCGCCGGCATCGGCCTCGGCCAGGTCGTCCCCGCCCCCTTCCACCTCCTCGGGCGGCTGGAGGTGGCGCGGGTGAACCTGCCGGTGGCCCTGCTCATCTGGCTGATGATCGTCCCGATGCTGCTGAAGATCGACTTCGCGGCGCTCCACCGGGTCAAGGCCCACTGGCGCGGCGTCGCCGTCACGCTCTTCATCAACTGGGGAGTCAAACCCTTCTCCATGGCGCTGCTCGGGTGGATCTTCATCCGCCACCTCTTCGCGCCGTGGCTGCCCGCGGCGCAGCTCGACAGCTACATCGCCGGCCTCATCCTCCTGGCGGCGGCGCCGTGCACCGCGATGGTCTTCGTCTGGTCCAACCTCGCCGACGGCGACCCCCACTTCACCCTCTCCCAGGTGGCGCTGAACGACCTGATCATGGTCTTCGCCTTCGCCCCGATCGTCGGCCTGCTCCTCGGCCTCTCGTCGATCCATGTGCCGTGGGCGACGCTCCTCTTGTCGGTCGTCCTCTACATCGTCCTCCCGGTCGGCTTCAGCCACCTGTGGCGAGGGCGCATTCTCGCACGCGGCGGCGAGGCGGCCCTGGCGCGGCTTCTCGCGCGCCTGGGGCCGATCTCTCTGGTGGCGCTGCTCGCTACCCTGATCCTCCTCTTCGCCTTCCAGGGGGAGGCGATCCTCGCCCAGCCTCGGGTCATCGGTCTGCTGGCGATCCCGATCCTCATCCAGGTCTACTTCAACTCCACCGCGGCCTACCTCCTCAACCGGTGGGTCGGCTCTACCCACGGTGTCGCCGCGCCGTCCGCCCTGATCGGGGCGAGCAACTTCTTCGAGCTGGCGGTGGCCACCGCGATCTCCCTCTTCGGCTTCACCTCCGGCGCCGCCCTGGCCACGGTGGTGGGGGTCCTGGTGGAGGTGCCGGTGATGCTCTCGGTGGTCCGCATCGTCACCGCCAGCCGCGGCTGGTACGAACGCGGCCGCCGGGTTGCCAGCCGCGGCGCGCTGGCAACGGAACCGCTTTTTGCCGCAAATGAACGCGAATAAACGAAAATCAACTGCACGAAAAACCGTGGTCACCGGCAACAATTCCTCTCCGTGTAGTGCCCGAGCCTTCCAGGCCGACACAGCTACCGGCGCCCCCGTACGATGACGCCCTCTTCACAGCCCCCGATTCGCGTCCATTTGCGTTCATTCGCGGCTGAACCAAAAAAAAGCCCGACCCCATCCCCCGGAGGACCCCATGAGCCTGCTCCACGTCTTTGATCCCCCCATGTGCTGCCCCACGGGCATCTGCGGCAGCGAGGTCGACCCGACCCTGGTGCGCTTCGCCACCGACCTGCGGTGGCTGGAGTCCCAGGGGGTGCGCGTGGTGCGCCACAACCTCGCCCAGGAGCCCGCCGCCTTCGTCGCCGAACCGGTGGTCCGGGCCGCCCTGGCCGCAGACGGCGAGGCGTGCCTGCCGCTGTTGGTGGTCGACGGGGAGATCCGCCACCGCGGCGGCTACCCCGACCGCTCCGCTCTCGCCGCCTGGTTCGACCTCGAAGCGCCGCCCCAGGCCGCGCCGTTCGTCCTGCGCGAGGTCCCGCCCCCCTGC
>CAZRGD010000457.1:0-1892 GCA_964599505.1 uncultured Nitrospirota bacterium
AGGTCCTTCTGCAAGGCGGCGAGCCGATTTCGGCGCAGGCGTACTTGAGGTACGGCGAGCACGAAATCGGTGAAGCCAACGCCGCAGAAGGGCCTGAATCGGCGGCCGAATGCCGAAGGAGTGCAGAATCTAGGTGCAAGACCGACGCCGGGGTGAGCGGCCTGATGGTCGACCGCTTCGCCGAGGGGCTGGTGGTGGGGAGCGACGAGTCGAAACTCGGCCAGTGCGCCTCGCCCACCAACGAGCTCTCCCTCAACCGGGTGCGAGTCCCGGCGGAGAACCTCATCGGCTTCGCCGGCCACGGCCAGGTGAACGCCTTGGAGACGCTGAATGCCGGTCGCATGGGGCTGGCGGTGGCCTCCGCGGCGATGACCGCCCACCTCACCCGCTGGCTGGAGCGGTGGCTCGCCGACCACCCCGACCGCCGCACCACGGCCACCGACCGCTGCCTCGAACGGATGGCGGCGGAGGCGATCTGTAGCGAGTCGGTGGCCTTCTTCTGCATGGGGCTCTTCGACCACCACGGGGTGAAGAGCGCCCGCATGGAGTCGGCGGTGGCGAAGTTCTTCTGCTCCGAGTCGCTCCACCGCGCCATCGACTTCGCCGAGCGGGCCCTGGGGGTCGACTCCGCGACCACCACCTGGCCGGTGGAGAAGATGCGCCGCGACGCCCGGGTCCTGAACATCTACGAGGGGACCAATGAGGTGCAGCGCTTCCTGATCATCAAGGAGCTCACCCAGCTCGCCCGCGACGGAAAGCTCGGCGAGGTGGCGCTGCCTGACGGCGCTGCCTGGGGGCTGTGGGGGGAGGACCGCCGGAGCCTCGCCGCGGCGCTGACCCGCGCCGTCGGTGCGGTGGGCGACGCCCTGTGGAACGACGGCGACCTCCAGCCGTGGTCCTTCGTGGCGGTGGAGATGGCCGCCAACTTGCTGGTCCGCTACGGACTCCTGCACCGCCTCGATCAGTGTCTCGCCGCCTCCGGTGGTTCCGACACATCTGACTTCAGCCATCTACTGGAGGCGGTGGAGCGGGAGCAGCAGCACGCCTTCGTCCGCCTCCAGCGCCGCTTCGAGGAGGAGGAGCGGTGGTGCGGAGACCACGCCCTGCCCCTGGCCACCTGCCTCTTCGAGCAGGCGGCCGCGGCGGAACCGGCGGCGCCGCCCTTCCGGGCGACGCGCCGCCTCACCGTGGCGGTGGTGGTGGAGCGCACCCCCCACCTGCCGCCGCAGCCGATGGTCGACGGCGACGCGGTGATCCTCCCCGACCAGGAGCTCGACCCGGTGGTCTCCGACGCCCTCGCCCAGGTGGAGCGGTGGCGCGACCACGGGGTCTCGGTGCGGACCGTCGCCCTCGCGGTGGGCGACGAGCACGCCGCGCGAGCGGCGCTGGCCGCCGGTTGTAGCCGCGCCACCCTGGTGGAGGCGGCCTCGCCCACAAGCGAGGCAGCGTGGGCCGCGGCGCTCGCCGACACCCTCGCGGCGATGGAGGCGCCGCCCGACCTGATCCTCGTCCCCGAGGTGAGCGGTACCACCGCCACCCCCCACCGGGCCGCGTTGCTCGCCGGGGCGCTCGCCCGCCGCGACCGGCCGTGGCCCTACCTGGGGTCGGTCGTCGCGGGCGGGCCGCGGCTCGCCGGCGACACCCCCACCTGGCGCTGGCAGCAGGGTGAGGGGTTCACCGGCGCGGCCATGGAGGCGCCCCTGGTGGTGGGGTGGTGCGGCGACGGGCGGCGCCCGCGCGGCTCGGTGACGGAGCGTGGCTGCGCCTGGCGGGCCCGGCCGGCGCGCGGCGGGGCGGCGTGCGGCGGGGCCGGGGCGGGGAGCTGACGGCCAGCGGGGGGCGGGGACGGCGGGCGGGGGGGGGTCGGCCGGCGCGGCGGCGCAGCGGGCGGG
>CAZRGD010000458.1:0-1891 GCA_964599505.1 uncultured Nitrospirota bacterium
CTGTGTGGGGATGGTCGGTTGTGTCTGAGAGACCGGGCTCGAGGCCCTGCGGCGTCGAGTGCGGCGTCGCCAGCGACGGCGCCTGGTTGCGCCGGTAGTGGACCATGTGCATGAAGGCGCGCACCGCCGCGTCCGGGGTGGTGTAGGTCGGGATCCCGGCGGCAGAGAAGAATTGCCGAGCTGGTTCCGCGGTGACTTGACCGAGCCAGCTCGTCAGGACGTTCCGCTCGCTCTCCTTCGCCACGGCGGCCACCGCCTGCGCCGCCGGCCCGCCGAGGGAGACTGCGGTGGGGACGTGCATCACTAGGAGGGCATCGACGCCGGGATCCTTGATGAGGATGCGGGTCGCCTCGGCGAACCGCTCCGGCGGCGCGTCGCCGATGATGTCCACCGGATTGCCGTGCGACCACGAGGTCGGCAGGATCGTGTCGAGCGCCGCGATCGTCTCCTCGGAGAGGGTCGCCAGGTGGCCGCCGCGGCCGATCAGGGCATCGGTGGCCATCACCCCGGGGCCGCCGCCGTTGGTGAGAATCGCCAGGCGGTCGCCCTTCAACGGCTGCATCCGGGCCAGGGTCTCCACCGCGTCGAAGAGCTCGTCGATGTCGTCCACCCGCAGCATGCCGGCGCGGCGGAAGGCGGCGTCGTAGACGTCGTCGGAGCCGGCCAGCGCCCCGGTGTGCGACGCCGCCGCCTTGGCGCCTTCGGGTACACGGCCCGACTTCACCACCAGGACCGGCTTGTTGCGCGCCGCCGCCCGCGCCGCCGAGAGGAACTTGCGGGCGTCGCGCACCGACTCGATGTACAGGAGGATGGCCCGCGCGGTGGCGTCGCTCGCCAGGTAGTCGAGGAGGTCGCCGAAGTCCACGTCGTCGGCGTCGCCGAGGGAGACGAAGTGGGAGAAGCCGATGTCATGGGCGCCGGCCCAGTCGATGACCGCGGTGCCCAGGGCGCCCGACTGGGAGACGAAGGCGATCTTCCCGGGCAGGGCATCGATGTGGGAGAAACTGGCGTTGAGCCCGGCGCCGGGGACCAGGAGGCCGAGGCAGTTGGAGCCGAGGATCCGCACCCCGTGGTGGCGCGCCGCGGCCATCATTTCCTGCTTCAGAGTCTTTCCATCCTCCCCCGCCGCCCCGAGACCGGCGGTGAGCACGGTGACCGCCCGGGTGCCACGCTCGCCGAGCTTGTCGACCAGCATCGGTACGGTTGCCGGCGGGGTACAGATCACCGCCATGTCCGGCACCACCGGCAGGCTCTCGACGTTCGGATAGGTGAGGACCCCGCACACCGCCTGGCGCTTCGGGTTGACCGGCATCACCGGCCCCTCGAACCCCCCGTGGAGGAGGTTGCGCATCACCAGGTTGCCGATGGCGCGCGGCCGGTTGGTGGCGCCGATGATGGCGACGGAGGTGGGATGGAAGAGAGAATGAAGGTGTCGGATGCTCATAATGCTCCCTCCTATCGGTCCGCAGCAGATCACGCAAGAGGGAGCCGGCCCGCCGCCGTCGCCGGCGCGTGGTTCGGGGCCAAACCACGAAGGTCACGAAGAGGGGACTCGGAGGGTGTGGAGTCCAACGAGGCGGGAGGTGGGTGAGGTGGCGAACAGGGCTTAACGCAGAGAGGATCAGCGGAAACAAGATGTGGCACCTGACCGTAGGGTCGGCAGAGGCCGACCGACGCCGTCATCTCAAGAAGTTACGGTGCTCGGCGGGCTGAAGCCCGCCCTACGGACGGTGCCATCTCGGCCTCCATTGCTATTTCCGCTGATCCTCTGAGAGACAAGAGTTAGACTTTTTCACCATGAAGAGCATGAAGGACATGAAGAGATCAGAAACGAATCTTCATGCTCTTCATGTCCTTCATGGTAAATAGAAACGAAAAGATCATTTTCCCA
>CAZRGD010000459.1:0-1887 GCA_964599505.1 uncultured Nitrospirota bacterium
TGCAGGTCGAGATGGCGCCGTCCGTAGGGCGGGCTTCAGCCCGCCGAGCACCGTAGTTTCTTGAGATGACGGCGTCGGTCGGCCTCTGCCGACCCTACGGTCTGGTACCACATCTTGTTTCCGCTGATCCTCAGACCGTGCAGGGCGGGACGCCCCACGCGGTCTGATGGAGGGCGCGAACCTTTATTCTGGGCTCACTCCCCCTTCGTGCTCTTCATGGCCTTCATGGTGAACATGCATTCCATGCAGCCACCTGGCCTTCGTGGTGGTGCCGGTGACGCTGTTCCCCCTCTGCGTCCCCGCGCCTCTGCGCGAGGCCCTGCAGGCGCCGGAGGCCACCTCTACTCGGAGAGGCGGCGGACCTGGAAGTGGCCCGGATCGGGGTCGTCGCTCGCCTCCACCTCGACGCGACACTGGTGGGCGAGCTCCAGCTCGTCGATCGTCAGCCGCTCCTCGCCGTAGAGGAGGTCGACGATGTCCGGGTGGGCAGTGATCTGGATGCAGCCGCCGGTGCGACCGTGGGCGGTGCGGCGGACGTCGCGGAAGATGTCGTGGCAGATGGTGATCCCGGAGCGCACCCGGCCGGTGCCGTCGCAGGTGGGGCAGCCGTCGAGCATCACCTGGCCGAGGGACTCGCGGACCCGCTTGCGGGTCATCTCAATGAGGCCGAGCTCGGAGATCGGGTAGATGGTGGTCCGTGCCTTGTCGCCGGTGGTGGCGTCGATCAGCCGTTCGTACACCTTCTGCCGGTGCTCGGGGACCTCCATGTCGATGAGGTCGCAGATGATGATGCCGCCGAGGTTGCGTAGGCGGAGCTGGTAGGCGATCTCCTCCGCCGCCTCCAGGTTGGTGCGCAGGATGGTGTCTTCGAGGTTGCGTTTGCCCACGAACCGGCCGGTGTTGACGTCGATGGCGGTGAGCGCCTCGGTCTGGTCGATCACCAGGTAGCCGCCGGAGCGGAGCCACACCCGCCGTTTCAGGGCGCGGGAGAGCTCCAGCTCGACGCCGTAGTGGTCAAAGAGGAGCTCGTCGCCCTCGTACAGCTCGATCCGTTCGGCGACCCCCGGGAGGATCTCCTCCACCACCTGCATGAGTCGCGCGTGCTCGGTGGGCGAGTCGATGATCAGGTGGCTCACGTCGTCGCTCATCAGGTCGCGAATGGTGCGGGTGGCGAGATCGAGCTCGGTGTGGAGGAGCGCCGGCGCCGGGTGTGACGCCGCCTTCAGGCGTGCCGCCTCCCACAGCTTGCGTAAAAAGGCGGTCTCACCGGCAAACTCGCGACCGCTGGAGCCGGCGGAGACGGTGCGCACCACGTAGCCCTCGCCGGGGACGCGGACCGCCTCCACCAGCTCCCGCAACCGTTCGCGCTCCTCTTCATCCTCGATCTTGCGCGAGATGCCGATGTGCTCCACCTCCGGCATATAGACCAGATAGCGGCCCGGCAGGGAGACATAGGTGGTGACTCGGGGCCCCTTGGTGGAGATCGCCTCCTTCTGCACCTGGACGATGATCTCCTCGCCCTCGTGGATCAGCTCCTGGATCGGCGGCCGGACCGGCCGAATCTCTTCGCCGTTGACGTCTCCCTCCCCCTCCCCATCACCCTCGTCGAAGGCGGAGGCGGGGAGCTCGTCGCCCTTGGAGCGGATGTCGTTGACGTGCAAAAACGCCGACTTGGGCAGGCCGATGTCGATGAAGGCCGCCTCCATCCCCGGCAGGACCCGGCTCACCCGACCCTTGTAGATGTTGCCGACGGTGTCGCGGTGCGACTTGCGATCGATGTAGATCTCCCGCACCACGCGCCCCTCCATGAGGGCGACGCGGGTCTCCTCGCGGGCGACGTTGAGCAGGAGGCGTGACGGCATCGTGGCGGCGGGATTGGGGGTGAGG
>CAZRGD010000460.1:0-1880 GCA_964599505.1 uncultured Nitrospirota bacterium
CCCCCGGAACCCGACCACCCATGCCCTTCTCTCCGCCTGACCACATCCGCCGGATCCAGCCGTATGTACCGGGGCGGCCGATCGATGAGGTGGCGCGGGAGCTGGGGCTCTCGGAGGTGATCAAGCTCGCCTCGAACGAGAACCCCCTCGGGCCGTCACCGAGGGCGCTGGAGGCGGCGAGCGGTGCCCTCGCGGAGGCGAACCGCTACCCCGACGGCAGCGCCTTCCACCTCACCCGCGCCCTGGCCGACCACCTCGGCGTGGCCCCGGAGCAGATCTGCCTCGGCAACGGCTCCAACGAGCTCCTCGACCTTATCGCCCGCACCTACTGGCGCCCCGGCGACACGGCGCTGACCTCGGAGAACAGCTTCGTGGTCTACCACCTGGCGATGGCGGTCCTCGGCGGCGAGTGCCGCACCGTCCCGATGGTGGACGACGCCTTCGACCTCGACGCCCTCGGTACGGCGGTGGACGCGACCACCCGGCTGCTGTTTATCGCCAACCCGAACAACCCCACCGGGACCGCGATCACCGCCACCGGGCTACGGCGCCTCCTCGACCGGCTCCCCGACACCTGCCTCTGCTGCCTCGACGAGGCGTACTTCGAGTACCGCGACACGCGCCCCGAGGCGGACGCCGTGGACGGCGTGGCACTCATGGAGGAGGGCTACCCGATCGCCTGCTTCCGCACCTTCTCCAAGGCGTACGGCCTCGCCGGCCTGCGGATCGGCTACTGCGTCGCGAGCGAGTCGATTGCCGCCGACCTCAACCGGGTGCGCGAGCCGTTCAACACCAACGCCGTCGCCCAGGCGGCGGCCCTGGCGGCCCTGGCCGACCCGGACCATGTGGCCCAGGTGGTGGGGCTCAACGCGAGGGAGCGGGTCCACATCGCCGACGGCCTGCGGGCGCTTGGCCTCGACCCGCCGGAGAGCCAGGCAAACTTCGTCTACTGCAACCTCGGCCGCCTCGCGCAGCCGGTCTACGACGCCATGCTCCACGCCGGGGTGATCGTCCGGCCGGTGGGACCGACTGCGATCCGCATCACCGTGGGTCTGCCGTCGGAGAACGACCGCTGCCTCGCCGCCCTGGCTGCGGCATTGGAAGCTTGATGCTCACCCGATTCAAAACCACAAAGGACACGAAGAGCACGAAGGGTGCTCTGGGGAGGCGGCGTCACGGGCAACGCGCGGCAGGCGTGGCGTGCGCCTGGAAGGCGCGGGCCTCGCGCAGAGGCGCAGAGAACGCAGAGGGGGAGAACGCCGGGGGGACGGCGTCATGGGCGTTTCACACTGGGATCACCTCGGCCTTGAAGGCAATGGACCACGGGAGGGTTGGGGGCAGAGGGGGACGGCGGATTTTCCTCAACATCTCCGCGAACGAGTCAACCAGACAGAAGGTTGGGTTCACCGCGGGGGTTGAGACGGCCACCCCGCTCTCTGTGCCTCTGCGCCTCTGCGCGAGCCCATCGCCTTCCCGGCGCAGAGAGAGGATCAAGTCGACACCGGAGACTCCCACGCTCCGACCCCTTCGTGCCCTTCGTGGTTTTGCCCCCCGCGGGAGCCACCGGTGACCGGGCCGCGCTTTGAGCGGGTGGCGATCGTCGGCGTCGGGCTGATCGGCGGCTCGCTCGCCCTCGACTGCCGGGCGGCCGGTCTGTGGGGGTCGGTGGTGGGGATCGGGCGGACCCGCGCCAACCTCGCGGTGGCCCTCGACCGGCACATCATCGACGAGGCGAGCCAGGAGGTCGCCGCTGCCGCCGGTGCCGACCTGGTCCTCCTCGCCACCCCAGTCGGCTCGCTGGTGGCGATGGCCGAGGCGCTCGCCCCCCACCTGAGCCCCGGCTGCCTGGTCACCGACGTGGGGAGCGTGAAGGGGGAAAT
>CAZRGD010000461.1:0-1876 GCA_964599505.1 uncultured Nitrospirota bacterium
TGAAGGCGCACTCCCCCGGCCGCACGACGCCGTAGGCAACCCCGGCGAGCGGCGCCTGCTCCCCGCCCACCACCGCCGCCAAGTCGATGCAGGTGTAGAGAGGGAGCTGCGGGGAGAGGGGTCGGTCGCCCCACCAGTCGCCGGGGGTCACCCGGCCGGTCTTGTAGTCGAGGAGGAGCAGCCGGCCGTCGTCGATGCGGTCGATACGGTCGATGCGCAGCCCCAGGGTGAGGCCGCCGACCACCACCTCCGCCGGCCGCTCGGCCGCCACCACCGTAAAGGGCGGCCGCGCCGCCTCCACCGCCAGCCACTCAGCCACCAGGTCGGCGAGCCAGCGACGGGCAACCTCCTCCTGGGGCGGATCGAGGACGATCTTGCTGTCCGCCACCGCCGCCTCTGCCGCCGCCTCGCACAGGACACGACGGCCCCCCTCGTCGAGGGCGATCAGCTCCCGGTGGCCGGAGAGGTCGCGCCACACCCGTTCGAGGGCGACGTGGACGAGGGTGCCGCGGGCGCGCGGCCCCGGCGCATCTTCTTCCGCCTCCAGCGGCTCGGCCCCCAGGCGGTGGGTGGCGAAGGCACGAAAGGGGCAGAGGGACTGCGCCTCCACCAGGCGGCTGCCGCCACGCACCGCGCCGGGAGCGACCGGCGGCGGCGCCGTCTCCGCCACCACCTCGACCTCCGGAGCGGCCGCGGCCACCGCCGCCACCAGGGAGGCGGAGTGGGGCGGGTGCGGCGCCATCTCCGCCAGCATCGCGATGAGCGGGGAGACCGTGCACCTCGCCTCCCCCTCCAGCCGCGGGTAGCTCGCGACCCCGTCGGGGGTCGCCGCCTGCAGCTCGGCAAGCAGCCGGCGGGCGCGGGCGAGCTCCCCCTCGGCGGTGGCGTGGGGGAGGTGGTAGCGGCGCTGGAGGACGACGGAGAGGAGCGCGTGGGGACGCGGCGGCCGCGGCAGGGAGGTGGCGTCGAGCCCCGCCACCCACACCGCGTCGAAGGGGATGCCGGCCGCTTCGAGAAGGCCGAGAACCTGCACCGGCGCCTCCCCCCCCTGGGGCTGGAAGGGGTGGCCACAGAGGCGGCCAAGGCGCGCAACCGCCGCCTGCCGGGAGAGGTGACCGACGACCGGGTCGAGGGAGGCGAGGGCGACCACCTGCTGGCGAAAGGCGTGCACCGCCTGGATCTCACGACTGGAGGCGGTGCGCGGCCCGGGCCAACCACCGGCGGCCAACGCCTCGACAATCCGGGTCGCCCAGCCGCTCGGCGTCAGCCGCCCCTGCTGGGAGAGGGCGCTGTCGAGGCCGTCGAGGCAGCGCGCCGTCTCCACCGCCCCGGCCGCCTGTGCCGCTGCCGCCACCCGGTGCAGCCGCAGGTGCGGCCTCCCGGTACGGCGCAGGCGCACCTCCGCCCGCGCCCGCAACTCACGCTCCGCGCCGCCCAGGGCGGGATCGGAAAGCAGCGCCGCCGCCGCATCCAGGGTGAGATCACAATCCACCGCCCGCACCGCCGCCAGGGCGGCGGCCACCACCGGCTGCTGCGCCAGGGGTGGGCCGAGGGAGAGGTCAAAGGCGGCCGCCTCCGGGCTCCCGGGAAGGAGGGAGGCGGGATCGAGCTCGGCGGTGAAGATCTCCTCCACCATGGGTCGCCAGCCGGCGAGGTCGGGGACGATCACCCCGAGACGCACCCCAGGCCGCCATCGGTGGCGGCACCAGTGGGCAGCGGCGCGGAGCTCCGCCTCGTTGTCCGCGCACGCGGTCCGCTGCCAGGCGGGGGGTTGGGTGGGGTGCGGCGCCCACCGCCGGACCTCGCCACCGCGTGTGCCAAGGGCCGCGACCACCGCCTCCTCCGCCGGGCTCAGCCGATCGAAGCCGGCGAGGAC
>CAZRGD010000462.1:0-1868 GCA_964599505.1 uncultured Nitrospirota bacterium
CGCCACCAGCGGCGGCGTCGCGGCGGCGTACGCGCGCGCCACCGGCTGATCGAAGCGGCGCCCGGCTGCGGAGAGGAGGACCACCCGCGGGGCGAAGCGCTGCCGCAGGTCGCGGATGGCGGCGAACAGCGGCTCCGGCTTGAGGACCATGCCGCTACCGCCGCCGAAGGGGTAGTCGTCCACCGTCCGGTGGCGGTCGGTCGTCCAGTCACGGAGCTGGTGGCGAATCACCTCCACCAATCCCGTCTCGATCGCCCGGCCAAGGATCGACGCCGACAACGGCCCCTCGAAAAACTCCGGAAAGAGGGTGAGGAGGTGGAAGGTGTTGCTCACCTCACCATCCCCGGCAGCGGCGTCACCACGATGAGCCGCGCCGCGAGGTCGATCTGCCGGACCACCTCGCGGGTCGCCGGCAGCAGGATCTCACCGCCGTCGCCACGCACCACATAGACATCCGCCGCCCCGGTCTCGATCACCTCAACCACCTCGCCCAGGGGCTCACCCCCGGCGCCCTCCACCCGCATACCGAGGAGATCGGCCACGTAGTAGGCGCCCCCCTCCAGCTCCGGCAACGCCTCCTGCGCCATCCACAGGGTAGAGCCACGCAACGCCTCCGCCGCCTCCACGGTGGTGCAGCCGTCCACGGTGACCAGCAGGAACGGAGGATTCAGTGCGGAGACCGCCACCACCCGCAGGGTCCCGGCGTCCGCTCCCTCGCCCAGATAGAGGGTGGTGGTCGCGCTGAGAGAGACCTCCGGCGCGATCCACTTCACCTTCAGCAGACCCCGCACACCGTGAGGCCGAACCACTCGACCCACACGCAGACGGCGCGCCTCGCCGTCCACCGCCCGGGTCACTCGGCGGCGGCCGGCGCGGATTCGGCCTCGGCCTCTTTCACCGGCGCGTCGGCGGTAATCTTCGCCTTGCGCAACAGGCTCTTCACCGCGTCGCTCGGCCTCGCCCCGAGGCCCAGCCAGTGGCGGATCCGATCCGCTTGCAGGTTTGCCCCCTCATCGTCGCGGCGCGGGTTGAAGGTCCCCACCTGCTCCACGATCCGGCCGTCGCGCCGCACCCGGCTATCGGCGACCACCACCCGGAAAAAGGCGGCCTTCTTTGCGCCGCCACGCGCCAGACGAATCACAACGGCCATCAACCACTCCTACGAAAAGGGCCACCCGGCGGGCGGCGAAAGGGGCGGAACCTTACCGACAACACCCCCCATCGTCAAACCGCCACTCAGCCGCCGAGCGGGATCCCGCCGGCCGGCGGACCGGGCATGATATTGAGCGCCTCTTCCGGCATCCGGTACTTGTCCACCGGCGTACCGCCCAAGATGTGCGACTCGAAGATCTCCCGTGCCGCGTCCGGGTCCTGGATCGAGTACCAGACGGCGTCCGGATAGACCACCACCGCGCTACCGGCGAGGCACGGCCCCATGCACTTGGTCTCGGTAATAAAGCAGTCGTTGTGCATCATCCGCTTCCCCATCTCTTCGAGGAAGGTGAAATAGATGTTCAGCCCCTGCTTGTCGGCACAGCAGCCGCGCGGGTGGCCCGGAGGGCGCTGATTGGTACAGACGAAGATGTGATGCTTCGGGGGCATGGTGCTTTCCTTGTTTGAAGTTGAATCGCGACCGGTGCGTCGCGACGGAGCGTTTGGTAGCAGGGCTCGCGGCTCAACTCAATTTTTTTCGCTATGCGAAAAAAATGATGGTGGCGGGTGGAACGAGATTTGAGCGACCCGCGCCACCCCCTGCTGAGCAGCCGAACCACAACCGTCTCCCGTCCACGCCCGGAGGCTCGCTGAGAATCCAACCTAGATTCTGCACTCCTTCGAGCACCGAGGGCGTCGAGGCAGGTCCTTCTGCA
>CAZRGD010000463.1:0-1868 GCA_964599505.1 uncultured Nitrospirota bacterium
GTCGGAGGTGTCGTAGTCGGTGGAGACGGTCTCCGGGTTGCAGTTGACCATGATCGTCTCGTAGCCCGCCTCCTTCAGGGCATAGGCGGCGTGGACGCAGCAGTAGTCGAACTCGATCCCCTGGCCGATCCGGTTCGGGCCGCCGCCGAGGATCATGATCTTCTTGCGATCCGACGGCCGCGCCTCGTCCTCGTCGTCGTAAGTCGAGTAGAGATACGGCGTGTGGGCGACGAACTCGCCGCCGCAGGTATCGACCCGCTTGAAGCTCGCGTGCAGACCGTGTGCCTCGCGCGCCGCCCGCACCGCCGACTCGCCGGTCCCGATCAGCCGCGCCAGGCGGCCGTCCGAGAGCCCCATCTGCTTCGCCCGTGCCAGGGCCGGCCGGTCGTCGAGGAGCGCCGCACCTGCCGCCGCCACATCCCCCTCCACCGCCACCACCTGGCCGATCTGGTCGATGTACCACGGGTCGATGCCGCTCGCCGCGGAGAGCTGCTCCACCGACAAGTCGCGCCGGAGCCCCTCGGCGAGCAGCAAGAGGCGGTCGGCACGCGGGATCCGCAGGCGGCCGAGGAGTGCCTCGTCGTCCTCCGGCGACTCCGCCGGCGGGTCGAGTCCGGTAAGCCCGGTCTCCATGGACCTGAGCGCCTTGCCGAGGGCCTCGTGGAAGGTGCGGCCGATGGCCATCGCCTCGCCCACCGACTTCATCTGGGTGGCGAGGGTGTCGTCACAGCCGGGGAACTTGATGAAGTCGAAACGCGGCGCCTTGACCACGCAGTAGTCGAGGGTCGGCTCGAAGCAGGCGGGGGTCTCGCGGGTGATGTCGTTGGGGATCTCGTCGAGCCTCAGCCCCACCGCCACCAGGGCGGCAATCTTGGCGATCGGGAAGCCGGTCGCCTTCGACGCCAGGGCCGACGAGCGCGACACCCGCGGGTTCATCTCCACCACCACCATCCGGCCGGTCTGCGGGTGGATGGCGAACTGGACGTTGGAGCCGCCGGTCTCCACCCCGATCTCCGACAGGATGGCGAGGGAGGCGTCGCGGAGGATCTGGTACTCGCGATCGGTGAGGGTCTGGGCCGGGGCCACGGTCACCGAGTCGCCGGTGTGGACCCCCATGGCGTCGAGATTCTCGATCGTGCACACGATGATGGCGTTGTCCGCACCGTCGCGCATCACCTCCAGCTCGTACTCCTTCCAGCCGAGGACCGACTCCTCCAGGAGGACCTGACGGATCGGCGAGGCGTCGAGGGCGAAGGTAATCAGGGAATCGAGCTCGTCGGCATTGTAGGCGATCGCACCGCCGGTGCCGCCGAGGGTGAACGACGGCCGGATGATCACCGGAAAGCCGAGGCGATCCGCCGCCGCGCGCGCCGCCGCCAGATCGGTGACCACCTCCGAGCGCGGCACGGACAGGCCGATGCGCGCCATCGCGGAGCGGAACCGGTCGCGGTCCTCCGCCATGTCGATGGCGTCGGCGGTGGCGCCGATCATCTCGACCCCGTACCGCTCCAGGACCCCCTCATTGGCCAGCTCCATGGCGGCGTTGAGCCCCACCTGACCGCCCATGGTCGGCAGCAGGGCGTCGGGCCGCTCGGCTGCGACCACCTGGGTGAGGAGCTCGGTGGTCAGGGGCTCCACATAGGTGGTATCCGCGGTGGCGGGATCGGTCATGATCGTCGCCGGGTTCGAGTTCACCAGGACCACCTCGTACCCCACCTCCCGGAGCGCGCGGACCGCCTGGGTCCCCGAGTAGTCGAACTCACACCCCTGGCCGATGACGATCGGCCCCGAGCCGATGACGAGGATCTTGTTGATGTCGGTACGTTGAGGCATGGGGGGGGGCTCGCTTCGCTCGCCGGGATGGGGGG
>CAZRGD010000464.1:0-1840 GCA_964599505.1 uncultured Nitrospirota bacterium
GGGCCTGCCGCGCCTACGGCGCGGATCGCGAGCAGGAGCTCGCTCCTACCCTTTTACCCGCATTTCAGTGCCCATTCCGTTTTCTCCTCCCCATGGGGGAACGCCGTCCCGGTTCCGGTGCGGACCGGGGCGCGTAGCGCCCCTCCTCCGCCGTATGGCCGCCAGCGTCCTGATGGACGCTGGCGGCCGTACGGCGGAGGCTGGTATCCTCCGCGCCCGTTTTTACCCACCGTTGTGAAGGAGCCTCGATGAACATTCCCGAGGGGATCAAATACACCAAAGAGCACGAGTGGTGCCGCAAGGAGGAAGACGGCACGGTCACCGTGGGGATCACCGACTACGCCCAGGACTCCCTCGGTGACGTGGTCTATGTGGAGCTCCCCGCGGTGGATGACCAGTACGAGTCGGGGAGTGAGCTGGCCGAGGTGGAATCGACCAAGGCGACCGCGCCGGTCTACTCGCCGGTGACCGGCAAGGTGGTGGCGGTGAATGAGCTGGTGGAGCAGCGGCCGGAGCGGGTGAACAATTCGCCCTTCGAGGATGGGTGGCTGGTGCGGATGGAGATGGCCGTCCCGTCGCAGTACTCGAAGCTGCTTACTGCGGAGAGCTACCGCGAGCACCTGGAGAGCGAAGAGACGTAGCCCGAACCGCTCTCGGCGGGTTAGAAGAGCTCGACTCCACCGACAACAGTGCTCTCCTCGACCAGCTCACCATCGGCGAGGAGCTGCTCATAGGCGCGGATCTGGTTCCGGCCGTGCTCCTTGGCGTAGTAGAGGGCGCGATCGGCGCGGTCGATGAGCGCGCCCGGCTGGTCGCCGGGGTGCACTTGGGTGTAGCCGATGGAGACGGTCTGTTGCCCCACCTGGGGGAAGGGGTGTTGGGCCACGGCGGTGTCGAATCGGTTGAGAACCCGCGCCGCCACCTCCAGGGTCGTTCCGAAGAGAACGACGCAGAACTCCTCGCCACCGTAGCGGAAGGTGAGGTCGGACTGGCGGAAGGTACGGTGGATGAGGCGGGAGAAGAGGAGGAGGACCTCGTCGCCGTAGAGGTGGCCGAAGGAGTCGTTCACCCGCTTGAAGTGGTCGATGTCGAGCATCGCGAAGCAGATGGTGCCGCCGCGCTCGTCGCGCCTGCGGGTGGCGCGGCCGGCGGCGTGGATGACCTCCCAGATCTGCCGATCGAAGGTCTGCCGGTTGCGCAGACCGGTGAGGGCGTCGTGCTCGAGGGCGAGCAGCAGTCGCCGATGGTGGTGGTAGGCGATGAGGAGCGGGGCGAGGCGCTCGGCGGCGTCGCGCGGTGGGCTCACGAAGCGGGCGGTAAGGAAGCCCGAAGGGCTACGGTCGCCGGGGATGGGGTAGGCCACCTCGACGCCGCCCTCCGGAAGAGACAGATCATGGGGCTCGCCGGTGGCCGCGGCGGCGGCGCAGTGGGGGAGGGCGGTAATCGGCCGTTCGTCGCCGTCGGGGAGCTCGCGTAGCCACGCCGCCGGCGCCTCGGGGTCGTCTACCGTGCCGCCCTCGGGGTGGAAGAGGGTGCAGAGGGTCGTCGCCTCGGAGCCGACGAGGGCGGCGGCGAGGCGGACGATGGCGGTGTCGAGCTCGGTCTGGGTGGTCGTCGAGGTGAGGTCGAGGACGGCGTCGAGGGGGGTGGCGGGGGACACGGGATCGATGGAGAGGAAGATCTTCACCTCATCGGTGATTGTCGGCGTAGATTAAATGCCACCTAGATTCTGCAATCCTTCGAGCACCGAGGGCGTCGAGGCAGGTCCTTATGCAAGGCGGCGAACCGATTTCGGCGCAGGCGTACTTGCGGTACGTCGAGCACGAAATCGGTGAAGCCA
>CAZRGD010000465.1:0-1838 GCA_964599505.1 uncultured Nitrospirota bacterium
GGGACCGACACGGCAGCGGTGGAGCGGGCCCGCACCCTGTGGGCGGCGGTGGGGGCGCGGGTGGAGGTGATGGAGCCGGCGCGCCACGACCGGATCCTCGCCGCCGTCAGCCACCTGCCGCACCTGGTCGCCTACGCCCTCGCCGCGGCCGCCCTGGAAGACGACGGGGCGGCGTGCCGTCGCCTGGCGGGGACCGGCTTCCAAGACACCACCCGCATCGCCCGCTCGTCGCCGGAGCTGTGGCGCGACATCTGCCTCCTCAACCACGACGCCCTCCTCGCGGCGCTGGACCGCTTCGAGTCCCACCTGGCAACGATGCGCACCGCGGTGACCGCCGGCGACGGCGACGCCCTCGCCGCCCAGTTCGCCGCCGCCCGCGCAGCGGTGGAAGAGATCGATGGCTAGCTGGCTGCACGACTTCGGCTGGGAGATCCCCGGTGGCCTGCGCGTCGGAGGCCGCATCCGTGTCCCCGGCGACAAGTCGATCTCCCACCGGGCGGCGATCCTCGCCGGGCTGGCCGCCGGCCGCTCTCACATCCGCGGCTTTCTCACCGGTGAGGACACGGTAAACACGGCGCGCGCCATGGGCGCCCTCGGGGCGCAGGTCACCGGCCTCGGCTCTCCCGAGATGGAGATCGAAGGTGTGGGCGGCAAAGGGCTCACCGCACCGCGCAACGACCTGGACATGGGCAACGCCGGCACCGGCATCCGCCTCCTCACCGGGGTGGTCGCGGGACAAAAGGTGGCGTGCCGCCTCACCGGCGACGCGTCGCTCTGCTCCCGCCCGATGGGCAGGATCCTCACCCCCCTGCGCGCCATGGGGGCGCAGATCAAGGCGGAGGGCGAGGGCGACCGGGCGCCCCTGGCGGTGCGACCGGCGCAGCTCACCGGCATCGACTACGCCTCACCGATCGCCAGCGCCCAGGTGAAGTCGTGCGTGCTGCTCGCCGGCCTCGGCGCCGACGGACGCACCGCGGTCCACGAGCCGGCCCGCTCGCGTGACCACACCGAGCGGATCCTCCCCGCCTTCGGCGTCGACGTGGAGCTGCTCGCCGACGGCGCCGCGATCGACGGCGGCCAGGCGATCACCCCCTGCGACCTCACCGTCCCCGGCGACCTCTCCTCTGCCGCCTTCTTCCTGGTGGCGGCGGCCCTGTCCGAGGGGGCGGTGCTCACGGTGGAGGGGGTGGGGGTGAACCCGACCCGCACCGGCCTCCTCGACTGTTTGCGTGCCATGGGGGCACGGGTGGAGCAGGTGGGCGAGCGCGAGGAGGGGGGCGAGCCAACCGCCGACCTGGTGGTCACCGGCGGCGGCCTCGGCGGCATCGAGATCGGCGGCGAGCTCATGGTGCGTGCCATCGACGAGTTCCCCATCCTGGCGGTGGCCGCCTGCTTCGCCGACGGCGAGACCGTGTTCCGCGACGCCGCCGAGCTGCGGGTGAAGGAGAGCGACCGGATCACCGCCATGGCCGCGGCGATCCGCGCCATCGGCGGCGACGTGGAGGAGCTCCCCGACGGCATGGTCGTGCGTGGCCGGCCGCTCCTCCCAGGCGGCCGGATCGACAGCCTCGGCGACCACCGCATCGCCATGGCCATGGCGATCGCCGCGACCCGCTGCACCGGCCCGGTGGTGGTGAACGACACCGCCTGCGTCGACACCTCCTTCCCCGGCTTCCTCCGCCTCCTCCAAGAGGCCGCCGGATGAACCGCACCTCCGTTTTCCACCCCCTCCCCCTCCGGGGAGGCACACTTCGATTCTCCGCGCAGCGGAGTCTCATCGGCCCCCTCCCCCTCCGGGGGAGGGTTGGGGTGGGGGTGGTTGGACGCACCACCGTGCC
>CAZRGD010000466.1:0-1834 GCA_964599505.1 uncultured Nitrospirota bacterium
GGCGGGGCTGAGGCTGCCGGCTGTGGGGCGGGGGCGCCGCGGGCCTGCGGGAGGGGGGTGTGGGGGCGGTGGGTGGTGGCGAGCGAGGCGAGGTCGGCGTCCGGGAGGGGATGGGTGGGATCGGGGGTGCGGGCGTAGTCGCGCGGGTGGTCGGCGAGGAAGTCGGCCAGGGCGGTGTGGATCGACTCCCACCGGCCGCGCCGCGTCTCGTCGCACCACACCGCCTCCGGGGTGAGGATGGGCAGGTCGTCGGCGGGGCGGGTGAGGAAGTCGGCGGAGGCGTAGGTGGCGTCGTGCTCCATCACCGCGGTAAACGGCGCCACCGCCTCCACCTCCGCGAAGGGGGGGCGCAAGAGCTTGGGCGCGTCGCTGAGGTCGGGGCTCTCCTCGCGCAGGGCGGCGAGGGCCGCCTCGCCGCACCGCAGGTGCCACTCCACCGCCTCCCGGTGGAACCCATCAACCCCGGCCAGCAGATGCAGCCGCCACTCGTGGAGGAGCGCCGCGGCGGCGGTGGTGTAGCCGGCGAGAAGGGAGCCGGAGTCACCGGGGGAGCTCGCGAGGAAGGGGTGGACGCGCGACGCCAGGGAGTCCCAGCGGGTGCGGGCCGCGGCGTAGGCCGGGTCGTCCAGCTCCGGCGGCAGGGTGGGTGGGGTGGAATCCAGGACGGGTCGCACCCCCTCCCAGAGGAGTCGCAGGGTGGCGGCGTCGCGGTAGTACTTGGCCAGCAGGTCGTCCTCCGAGTAGGCGGTGCCGCCGAACGCCTGGCCGGCGTTGTAGGCGAAGGCGCCGCGGTTCGGGGTGAGCGCCTCCACCGCGTAGGCGAGCGCCGCCGCCGGGTCGATCTCACCCTCGCCGTTGGCGCGGGCCAGCGCCCCGAGGGCCGCGAGGCGGGCGTCACAGTCGGCGATGAGCCCTTTCACCGCACCGAACTTGTCGACCCCGGTGCGCCCCTCGCGGTCGCGGAAGGCGTCACCGAACTGGACCCGGCCAGAGACGTACTCGCGCGCCCGTGCGGTCAGGTAGTCGCCGAAGCCGGCGGCGAAGGCGCAGGCGATGGCGGCGCATCGTGCACCGCTGCGGTGGTTGCTGCCGTCGCGGTACAGCCGTTCACCGGAAAACAGGGTCGGGGGGAGGCGGACCTCGGCGAGGCGGGCGGCGCGTACCCCCACCGTCGCCGTCGGGACCACCTCGGCATTGGCGAGGGGGAAGCAGGCCACCCCCGTCTCGGTGGTGACCACCACCCAGGTGGCAAGCGCCGTGGCGACGCCGCGGCCGTGGACGGTCAGGGTCGCGGTGTCGCCATCGATCGACAGCTCTGTCTCCGCCTCGCCGGCGACGGTGAGCCAGCTCCCCGCCGGCCACGGCGTCGGCGCGTCGCCCCACAGGGCGGCGGCGAGGTGGTGGGAGGCGATCGCCCAGGCGAGGCCGGGCTCCAGGGCCGCCACCGTGTGGATGACCTCCACCGGCGTGGCCGCGGCCAGGGGCTCCGCATGGGCCTTTGCCCAGGCGGCCGCGTCCATCTCGCCCGCCTCCAGCCCCTTGCGGGTGGCGAGGTCGAGTCCGGCGCGCAGGGCGGCCACCGGCGCCGGCGGGTCGAGGTTGGCGGGAAAGGGGGAGGGGGGTGGCAGGGGCGGCCGGCGACGACCGGGGAGGGCGGTCAGCGCCGGGGCGATGTGGTGGTCGCAGAGGCAGGCGAGGTCGCTCTCCGCCCAGAAGAGGCGGCGGCTCTCCAGGTGGTGGGCGGCGAGCTCCACCCAGTCGCGGCCGTGGGAGAGCCACGGGCCGGCGGCGGTGTGGGCGAGGGGGTGCTCCACCTGTCGCGTGTGCACATCTC
>CAZRGD010000467.1:0-1819 GCA_964599505.1 uncultured Nitrospirota bacterium
CGTGTGGCTGCCCGCCGGGGGCTACCGTGGGTAGCGCGTCGGCAGCGACAGAGGGGGAGAGGGGGCAGGGGCCACGCGGGGCGGCGCCGGCCGCAGCCGCCGGGCGCGCGCTGGGTCGTAGGTGGGTAGCTCCGTCGGGGCGCGGTACGCCCAGTGGTCCGGTGGCAACAGACCGGTGGCGGGGACCGCCTGGCCGGCGAGGAGGTGGTCGATGATCGGCTTGCGGTCGATGGCGCAGGCGATCGCCTGGCGTACCCGCACGTCGGTCAGCGCCGGGTCGTGGAGGTTGAGGCCGAGGTAGAAGTGGTTCGTCGATGGTGACGAGAGGAGGTGCAGCTTCGGGCGGGCCGCCAGCCGCGGCAGGAGCTCCGGTGGTAGGTCGTTGATCACCAGGTCGACGCCGCCGCGCTCCAACTCCAAGGCGCGCACGGTAGCGTCCGGGAGGATACGCACCGTGAGGCGCGGCAGGGTGACCGGCTCACCGGCAAAGCCGTCGAAGCGGGTGTAGTCGAGCTGCTGGTCGCGCTGCCAGCGCACCAGGCGAAAGGGGCCGGTGCCCGGCGGCGGCGCCTCCCCCCGGTAGCCGGCCGGGATGATGCCGAGGGTGAGGGAGGCGAGGAGCGGTGCGAAGGGGTGGTCGAGGTGAAAGTCGACGGTGAGGTCGTCCACCGCCTCCACCCGCGTCACCTGCTCCATGATTCCGCGGTGGGGTGAGGCCAGGGTGGGGTCGAGGAGCGACCGGTAGGTGGCCACCACGTCGGCGGCGGTGAGCGGTTGGCCATCGTGAAAGGTGACGCCGGGTTTCAGGTGGAAGCGGAGGTGCAGCGGCGAGAGAAACTCCCAGGTGGCGAGATCGGGTGCGGGGCGCAGGTGGTCATCGAGGCGCACCAGCCCCCGGTGGGTGAGCTGGATCAGGCGGCCCGAGAGGGTGTCGCTGGCCAGGCGCGGATCGAGGGTGGTGGGGGAGGTCGCCACCGCCACGGTCAGGGTAGTCGGGTCGGCAGCGGGCGACGGGGAACACCCGGCGAGGAGGGCGCCGAGGAGGAGGGGGAGGGTGCCCACGGCCGCAAAACTACGAAATCGTCTTCGTGCAAGGGGATGGCTCACAGGATTCACCAGAGCATGTACGGCCGCCGTCGGTCACATCATTCGGGCCACCCGCTCACGCCTCGGGGCGATCCTCACGTTGATGCCAGACACGAAGGATGAGGATGGCGCTGTCGAGCAGCAGGTAGCGAACCACATAATCGCCGAGGATGAGGTCGCGGATTCGCTCGGGGTCCGGCGCCTGGTCAACCACACGCCCCAGTTTCGGAAAGGTCGGGAGGCGGTCGATGCCGGTCACCAGTCTGTCGGCGATCCGTGCCGCTGCGGTGGGGTTCTTTTCGGCGATGAAGTTGCGCAGCCGTTCGAGGTCGCCGACCGCCTCCGGCGCATAACCGAGCTTCATGGTTGCGGCGGGGGGAGCTCCTCATCCTTGCCCCAGCTTTCGAGCCAGGCCCGGACTGCCTCCCCCTCGACGATCCGACCCGCCTGGACCGAGTCGAGTGCTTCGAGGGTGGCCTGCCACCGCTCCTCGTCTCGCTGACACTTCGTGACGTATTCGCGGACCGCCTCGTTGACGACCCAGTTCTTGCTCCGCTTCAGCTTCGCGGCGGTCTCGTTGAGAGGCTCCTCCAAGTCTGTCTGGAGGCGAATACTGGTCACGGCCATGGGGCTGCCCCTTTCTTGGAGGCTACAGTGTATTACACCGTAGCCTCCAATTCCGGTCGTGTCTACCCACGATCCCGACACCGCTTTCACCATGAAGAGCATGAAG
>CAZRGD010000468.1:0-1811 GCA_964599505.1 uncultured Nitrospirota bacterium
GCCGGGAGCGGCGGCGCATCTGGCGGTGGAGCAGGCCCTCGGGTCCGGGGCGTCGGTGGAGCAGGTGGTCGCCCAGCTTCGCCTCGTCACCCTGGCAGCACGGGCGGGGTAGGAGCTGCTTGCTGTTCCCCTGCCAGGCGCGAGCAGGCCTCTCCGCACCACCTACGCCGCCGCTTCTCCCATCCCCTCCACCCCTTCATGCCTTCCATGGTGAACCCCGCCTTCCATAGTTTGGGGACGCTCTTCACTAAATAAGCTTATTACCACGCGTTGGCCTCGGGCGGAGGCGAGAGGCCCCTGGCGTCGCGCCTGCGCGTCGTAGCTGCAAGGTTGAGGGCTTCATCTCGTAGCCATAACCTCGACGGCGAAGCCCATTCGCGTCCATTTGCGTGTATTTGCGGCTGACCTCTACTTGGTTCATCGGCCGGCGTCGCCGGCCTCCGATCCCCTCTGCGTCTCTGCCCCTCTGCGTTGAAAACCCACTCGGCACCTGCCCCCTGGCCCACCGCGTTTGCCCCCCCCCTACCGACCTACCTCCCCTTTGCGCCTTTGCGTTGAACCCCGGCCTTCCAGGCCCGACGCTCCGTCCCCCCTTCCACCGCCAGCGACACCACCCCCACGGCCTCACTTCCCTTCCATTACTGCCCCTCGCACGAGGCATCTCCCCCCGGGGTGGGTCTTTGGTTCGGAGGCGGTGGAGCAGGTGGTCGCCCAACGCCGCCTCGTCACCCTGGCGGCACGGGCGGGATGAGGTGGTTGAATGGTGGACAAGTCCGGCGATCTGCCGTACTTTTGTCTTTCGACACAGAGACCGCCATGGCAGCCGAGACAAAAAAACGCGAGCGACTTGAAGTACGGGTGAACGCCGAACACAAGCGGTTGATCGAGAAGGCCGCCCTGGCCAGTGGTCAGCCGGTGAGCGTCTTCGTTCTCGGCCACTTGGTGGATGCCGCACGCAAGGTGCTGGAGGCGGAGGAGGTGCGGCGGCTATCCGAACGTGACCAGGAGCGGTTTTTGGAGATTTTGGATCGCGATACGCCGACACCGCAGTTGCAGCAGGCGGCGCAAGCGTTCTCCGACCGCTATGGCCGCTGAAGGGGGGCGCAGCCTCCCTCCCTGGGAGATCGTCCCCCTCACCCGCGCCCACCGGCGGGACCGTTTCGATTGTGGTGTCGACGCCCTGAACGAGTTCCTCCGCAAGTACGCGCGGCAGAATGCGAAAAAGGGGCTTGGACGGACCTTCGTGGCGCTACGTCCCGGTGAGAGCGTCGTGCGGGGCTATTACACCCTCTCCAGTGGGGCGATTGCCTTCGAGACGCTTCCTCCGGTAGCGCGCAGACGGTTGCCACGCTATCCGGTGCCGGTGGCCCATCTCGGCCGCCTCGCCGTCGACAGGGAGGAACAGGGCAAGGGGTTGGGAGAGACGTTGTTGATGGATGCCTTGCACAAGGTCCTCGACTTGGCCGACGTGATCGCCATCTACGCGGTGGAGGTCGTCGCGCAAGACGCGGCGGCGAAGCAGTTTTATGAGCGGTACGGCTTCACCTCTCTGGTGGACGATACCCTCCACATGGTCGTGTCTCTCCAGGCCATCGACAGGGCCTTTCGTCCCTAAGAGCCTGTCGGTGCACCGATCGGGGGCATGGCCCCCTCCTACCACCTGGATCGGGGGAAGCGGCTGACCCGTCGCCTTCTCCAGCGCCCCCCCCCCGCCCCCAGGGCGCGTAGCGCCCTTCATTTTTCGCGCAGCGAAAAATCGTCGTCGCGCACCGCGATATCAGACGGCGGTCGCGGGATCGGCAGGTTCTTGC
>CAZRGD010000469.1:0-1809 GCA_964599505.1 uncultured Nitrospirota bacterium
CCCATGTCCAACCCCCTACCGATCACCAAGGCCGGCCTGGAACGGCTGAAGGCGGAGCTCCACCAACTGCGCACGGTGGAGCGGCCGCAGAACGTCCGCGATATCGAAGAGGCGCGCGGCCACGGCGACCTGTCGGAGAACGCCGACTACGATGCCGCCAAGCAGCGCCAGGGGTTCATCGAGGCGCAGATGGGGGTCCTGTCGGACAAGATCTCTCGTGCCCAGGTGATCGATCCTGCGAAGATCAAGGGCGACCGGGTGGTCTTCGGGGTCACTGTCGACCTCCTCAACTGCGACACCGAGGAGGAGATCACCTACACCCTGGTGGGCGAGGAGGAGTCCGACGCGAGCGCCGGGATCATCTCCGTGACCTCCCCGGTGGGTCGCGCCCTGCTCGGCAAGGAGGAGGGTGACGTGGCGGAGGTGAAGGCCCCGAGGGGGTTGATCGAGTACGAGATCGTCGCCATCCGGGTGTGACGGGCGCGCCATGCATGTGCGGTCTGTTTCACAGACCGCAGAGGCGGCGCTTGGCGCCGCCGGGTGTGATGGGGTTCGGATATACCGCCATGTTTGGAGGAAATCAGGTAGGAGCGAGCTCCCGCTCGCGATGCGGGGCCGTAGGCCCCGCCGGCCCTTCGGGCCGGATCGCCGGCGGGAGCCGGCTCCTACCCATGGATTGGGATCGAGGCGCGGGTTCCGCGGCTCTGGGGCGCGTGCAGGGTTTTCCCTTCCGCGGTGTGTCCCGATGCGTCGCAGCCTTGACCTACGCCGGTCTCTTCCCTACAGTTCCCGCCCCTTACGTCATTCGGGAGTCCCGTGGTGAAGTCCTTTACCCCCCGTACTAGCGACATCCAGCGAAGCTGGTACGTTGTCGATGCCGACGGCCTGACCCTCGGCCGCCTTGCCACCCGTATCGCCACCGTCCTGCGTGGCAAACACAAGCCGACCTACACGCCGCACATGGACATGGGTGACCACGTCATCGTGATCAATGCGGAGAAGGTGGTCCTCACCGGGCGCAAGGAAGCGCAGAAGGTCTACTACCACCACAGCGGCTGGTTCGGTGGACTGAAGGAGACGCCTGCCGCCCGTATGCGTGCCAACCACCCCGAGCGGCTCCTCGAGCACGCCGTGCGCGGCATGCTTCCGAAGGGCAGCCTTGGCCGGCAGATGTTTCGCAAGCTCAAGGTCTACGCCCGTTCCAACCACCCCCACTCGGCCCAGAAGCCCGAGCCCTTTCCCCTGAGCTGACCATGGCCCTTTGGGACGCCTACGCCACCGGCAAACGCAAGACCGCCGTCGCCCGTGTTTGGTTGCGACGCGGTAGCGGTGAGATCACCGTCAACGGCAAGCCCGCGGACGACTACTTCCACCGCGAGGCCCACCACCTCTTCCTTCGCCAGCCGTTCGAGCTCACCGAGGCGGCGGGTAGCTACGACATCCGTGCCACGGTCAAGGGCGGCGGCGAGTCGTCCCAGTGCTCGGCGGTGCGTCACGGCATCTCCAAGGCGATGGTCCTCTTTGACGACGAGACCCGGGCGGCACTGAAGAAGGCCGGCTGTCTCACCCGTGACCCGCGGAAGAAGGAGCGGAAGAAGCCGGGCCTCAAGGGTGCCCGCGCCCGCTTCCAGTTCTCCAAGCGGTAGGAGGGCGGCGCCACCGGCGCACGCGATCACGATGAGCGGCCCCGCCCCTTCCGGGCGGGGCCTCTTTTTTGGGGCTGCGCCTTGGGGCTACGCCCCAGGGACTAGGGGTTAGGGGCTAGGAGCCTGTCGGACTTATGCACGATCTACTGCGGAAAAGCGGATC
>CAZRGD010000470.1:0-1806 GCA_964599505.1 uncultured Nitrospirota bacterium
CCGCCTGCCGCCGCGCTCGACCCACCGCCGCCCCCTCCCATGCCGCCTCCCGTCTGTCGCGCACCCCCGTGGAGACCGTGGACCACCGCGCCACCTTCCGGCTGCCAGCCGGCTGGGGCGACGAGGCCGAGGACGACCTCGGCCGCCTCGACTCCTTTCTCGGGAGCTTCGACGCCCCCCCCGTCGCCACCTACCTCTACCTGGTCGGCGAGACCGTCCGCCTGGAGGCGGCCCTGGCGCGCGAGCTCCCCGGGCTGGCGCGCGCCGCAACCGCGGCAAAAAGGGCGCTCCTCGCCACCACCACGGACAGCCCGATGATGCCGCGCGCGCGCCTGTGCATGGACCTCACCCGCTGGCTCCTCGGCGGCAACCGACCCACCGGGGAGGCGGGCGCGGTGGTCGACCTCTTGGCCCCCCTGGCCGCCGAGGACACCACGGTGGCGACGACCTGCGCCGCGGTGGTCGCGACCTACCCGATCGTCGCCGACCTGCCGGGCAATGACCTCCCTCCCCTCCCCTACCTCGCCCCTTTGCGGCCGGCGCCGGTCGCGACCGTCCTGCGCGAACGGCGAGAGCAGCAGTTGTCCTCCCTGCGCCTGGCGATCAACCGCCTCGTCGAAGAGCAGGAGATCAACCCCCTGGATGGGGTGCGCCTGCGTGCGTGCACGGACGGGGAGGAGCCGACGCGCTTCGAGCTGGTGGCCGACGGCCGCCCGGTGGAGATCCCCGCGGAGGTGGAGGAGCTCCTGCGCTCGGTGGCCGCCGACCTCGGCGCGCTGCCGCCGGAGCTTCTCTCTGCCGGCGGCTGGGCGCCGGGCTACGACACCCACACCACCCCGGAGCGAGCTGCCCCGGACGAGAAGCACGGCGACGGCTACCACTACGACGAGTGGGACCACCGCCGTCATGCCTACCACAAGGGGTGGTGCACGGTGCGCGAGCTGCAACCGGCGACCTCGCCCGAACCGGTGGCGGCGCGCATCCTCGCCGAGCACCACGGCATCGTGCGCGCCCTGCGCCACCGCTTCGAGCGACTGCGCACCGAGGAGCGCACCCTGCGCCGCCAACGTGACGGTACCGACATCGACCTCGACGCGGTGATCGAGGCGGTGGCCGACATCCGCGCCGGGATGGAGCCGGACAACCGCCTCTTCACCCGCCTGCAACGCGACGAACGCAACATCGCGGTCTGCTTCCTGGTCGACATGAGCGGCTCCACCAAGGGGTGGATCAATCGGCTACAGAAGGAGTCGCTGGTCCTCCTGTGCGAGGCCTTGGAGGCCCTCGGCGACCGGTACGCGATCTACGGCTTCTCCGGGATGACCCGCCTGAAGTGCGACCTCTACCCGATCAAGCCGTTCGCCGAGCCGTACGGCGAGACGGTACGGGCGCGCATCGGCGGTATCGAGCCGAAGGACTACACCCGGATGGGAGCGGCCATCCGCCACGCCTGTGCCCGCCTCGCTGAGGTGGAGGCGCGCACCCGCCTGCTCATCACCCTCTCCGACGGCAAGCCGGACGACTGGGACCACTACCGCGGCGCCTACGGCATCGAGGACACCCGCCGGGCGCTGATCGAGGCGAAGCGCGGCGGGGTCCACCCCTTCTGCATCACCATCGACCGCGACGCCGCCGACTACATCGCCCACATGGTCGGGCCGGCGAGCTACTGCTACGTGGAGGACGTACGCACCTTGCCGCGCAAGATCCCCGAGGTGTATCGGCGGCCCCCTCTACCCCTCGGACCACGCCCGCGACACACCCCGCGGAGCCCCCGAGGGCCGACCACCCACGACAAAAACACAG
>CAZRGD010000471.1:0-1806 GCA_964599505.1 uncultured Nitrospirota bacterium
TTTGGTTGGTGGGTTCCATCGGCATCTCATTCGGCCCGAAGGGCCGTCCGGCCCCCCATCCCTCATCCCCCACCCCCCATCCCCGGGCTCGCGCAGCGAGCCCCTCACCCCAACCGGTTCAAGATCAGGATCGACACGATCAACCCATAGATCGCAATCCCCTCCGCCAGCCCCACGAAAATCAGCAGGCGGCCAAGAAGCTCCGGTTTCTCCGCCAGCGCCCCCACCGCCGCCGACCCCACCACCGCCACCGCGTAGCCGGCAGCGAGGGCGGATGCACCGGTAGAGATCGCGGCGGCGAGCATCCCCCACCGCCAGATGCCCGGGTCGAGGGGCATCCCCGGACCGGCGGCAAAGGCGGGGACGACTCCCACGACGACCACCGTGGCCGCGACCGCGAGGATGACGGTGAGGAGGGTCAGGGTGACGGCAAGCTTGAGACGCATCACGAGGCTCCTTGGGAGAATGGCGGGACGAGGGGCCGGAAGGGCCGCCCCTCCCCGCGCAGAAAACGGGCGAAGAGCTCGAAGAGGACGAGGCGGGTCGTCTGGATGGAGACCACCAGCCCCTCCAAGGCGATCACTACCACGTTGCCCACGACCCAGACCACCGGCCCAGCCGCGCCGGCGGCGTGGGCGAGGGTGACCACCGCCGAGGCGAGCCCGGCGTGGGCGAGAGCGAAGGCGCCGACGCGGGCAAACGACAAGGTGTTCACCACCAACCGCTGCCCCTCCTCCACGAGACGGCCAAGGGCAATGGCGGGGGCGGACCAACCACCACCCAGAACGGCCGCCGCCAGTTGGTAGACGACCGCGACCACCGCCAGCCCGAGGAGGGGCCGGAAGACGAGACCACCGGCGAGGCCGAGGTAGAGAAGGAGGAGTCCCGCCTCCTCCCTGAGCCACCGACTCCCCTCCCCTCCCCACGTCGCCTCCACCCCGGCGAGGAGGATGCCACCGGCGAGCAGCACGACCGCACCCGCAACCGGGACCACCAGGAGGGTGATCGGGTGGTCGAGGGGGTGGATCCAGAGGGCGGGAATAACCCCCTCCCGGCAAAAGAGGGAGCCGAAGAGGAGGCCGAAGCCGGCGGCGACAATCCCACCCACCGTGAGCAACCGCCACACCGGGCCGCGCCGCCACAGGAGACCGCCAACGATCGCCAGGACGAGGCCGTGGCCCACATCCCCGAACATATAGCCAAAGAGCAGCGGCACCACCACCGCCAACAGGGGCGACGGATCGACCTCTCCCTCGCCCGGGCTGCCGAGAGCGCGGGCAAAGAGCTCGAAGGGGCGGACCCACGGCCGGTTCACCAGCAACGACGGAGGCCGCACCCCCGGCGGCGGCTCCGGCAGGGCGAGGAGGGAGGCGATCCCATCCCACTCCAGCGCCCGCACCACCACCTCCGGATCCGAGGTCCAGCCGGTGATCCGGCTGAACAGGGGGGTGATCACCACCGGCCCCACCTGCTCCACAAACCACGCTACCGCCCGGAGGTCGGTGATCGCGTCGGCGAGGTGGAGCCCCTCGGCGAGGGTGAGGAGGGCGACGTAACCGCGCTCGATCTCCCGCTCCACCTCCGCCAGGCGCGCCACCAGCCGCCCCACCGGGTCGGCGCCGGTGAGCCACGCCGGGCGGGTCAGGTGGCGACCGCGCAGCTCCACCAACCGGGCCGCCTCGCGCGCCACCACCGTCGCCGGCCCCACCACCACCACCGCCACGTGGCCGGCGCGGAGAGGCTGGCGGAGGGCAAGGAGGGGACGGGAGGGGGAAGCCCGCGCCGCCGCCTACGGGAGGAGGAGCG
>CAZRGD010000472.1:0-1803 GCA_964599505.1 uncultured Nitrospirota bacterium
GGGCGCGCCAGGTGGCGGGGTGGGAGGGGGGTTCCGCGGGGGGTGCCGCGGGGGAGGGGGTGGGCGCGGGTGGTGGCGGGGGGGGGCGGGGACGGGGCCCAGGCGGGCTCGGTCGCGCCGGTGCAGCGGAGGACGGCGGGGCTGAGCGGCATGATCAGGGCGAGGAAGAGGAGGAGGTGGCCGACGGTCTCCATCCCGCCGGGTCGCTCGATCCCCCAGGCAGCCAGCGGCTCGCGGCGCACCAGCAGGGAGATCAGCGGCAGGTTGATCCACAGGGAGGGCAGCAGCGCCACCACCCATCCCGGCCAGATACGGACGGCAAGGAGGAGGGTGATTCCCGCCCAGACCGCCAGCCCCTCGATCCGGGCGTTGCGGCTCGCCGGCGAGGAGGCGACCGCTGCGGCGGCGGCGGGTGGGGCGTGGAGGCGGCTCACGAGAGGTAGTCGATGGGGTCGATACCGCGCAGCCTCGCGTCCTTCGATTCGAGGATGGTGAGCCCGTTGCCGTCGACCGCCGCCTCGTACAGGTCGACGGTGTACGGATCGGCCACCGGCTCACCCTGGTCGTCGAAGATCACCAGGACGTCCGGGGTGAGGGGGTAGCCCGGGCGCGTCTCGCTCACCAGGCCGGTGGTGCCGTCGGAGAGCAGCACCAGGGTGGAGCGCGGGTAGAGGCCGAGGAGGTCGACGAACCGTTTGAGCAGGGTCGGCTCGAAGGTGCGCGACACCGAGCGTGCCATGGTGCGCAGCGCCTGCTCACAGGTCATCTCGCCCTCCTGGGCGCCGAGGGTGCGGAGGTTGTCGTAGGTGTTGGCGATGGCGACCACGTGGGTGGCGAGGTGCAGGGGGCGGCGCTGAGTGCGGCGTGGGAAGCCGGCCCCGTCGTACCCCATGTGGTGCTCCAGCGCCACGCGGGCGGCGAGGTTGCCGACCCCGGCGAGTTTGCGCAGGAGATTGGCGCCGAGGACCGGGTGGCGCTCGTACTCGCGTCGCTCGGCCGGCTCCAGCCCCTCGCCGTGGCGCACCGTCTCGGAGAGCTGCTGCTTGCCGATGTCGTGGAGCAGGGCCGCGGTCCCCAGGTCACGGAGCTGGGTGGCGGTGAGGCCGAGGTCGCGGCCGAGGGAGACGGAGAGGATGCAGGTGTTCAGGGCGTGGGAGAACGCCTCACCCTCCTGGCGCGGTAGGTTGGTGAGATCGAGCAGCCGCTCCTCCCCCGCCTCCGCCTGGCTGATCACCTCGCCGACGGTGGCCTGGGCGGCGCCCGGCTCCACCACGCCGCGCTCGCGGCAGACGGTGAGCAGGTCGCGGACCGCGAAGGCGGCGTTGCGGTAGAGCTCGTTGTACAACTCGGCCAGCGATCGCCGGCCGCTCTTGCCGCCGCCGACGGTAAGGCGGCCGACCCGGATGGTGGTCACCCCCGTGGCGGCGAGGGTGTCGGCCACCGGCGCCTCGGCGACCAGGGCGTCGAGGAGGACGGCGACGTCCTCGGCAGTGGTCTCGGCGTCGAAGGTGATGCGCTCCACCCCGCGCTCGATGAGCGGCGCGAGCTGCGCCGGTGACGGCGCGATCCCCTGGGAGAGGGGGTACTCGCCGAGGACCACCTTGTCATCGACGATGCCGATGTGCAGTGCCGGCTGGCCGGCGAGTGCCGGGCCGAGGGTGTCGGCGAGGCGCTGGGCGCTCACCTCCAGAATCCGGTGGCCCGGCGGATAGATCTCCCGGTTGCGCAGCGCCCCGCAGAGGAGCTGCGCGAAGGCGACCGCCTCGGGGGAGTGGCGGCGCTGCTCGTCGGTCTTCATCCCTC
>CAZRGD010000473.1:0-1799 GCA_964599505.1 uncultured Nitrospirota bacterium
GGGGCGGAGACCTGGGTACCGTCGACGCGGTCTTTGACCGCCGCGAGGGCCTCGCGGGCGATGGCCAACCCCTCGTCGCGGGCCGCCTCCTTGGAGACCTCGCTGGCGACGCGCATCCGCTCGACGATCGGGTCGGGGACGATGACCCCGGGGACCTCGTGGGCCATGAACTCGGCGTTGCGGAAGGAGACCAGGGGCCAGATCCCGGCGAGGATGGGAATGCGGAAACCGGCAATCTTGTCGAGGAAGCGGAGGAGGATCTCCGGGTCGAAGACCGGCTGGGTGATGGCGAACTCGGCCCCCTGCTCCACCTTGGCGCGGAAGTGGTCGACCTCGCGATCGAGGTTCGTCGCCCCAGGGTTGGCGCCGACGCCGATGACGAAGCCGGTGGGCGGGCCGATGCGGTTGCCGCCGAGATCCAGCCCGTGGTTGGTGGCGGTGGCGAGGTGGGTGAGGCCGACGGAGTCGATGTCGAAGACCGCGGTGGCGTCGGGGTAGTCGCCCATCTTCGGCGGGTCGCCGGTGATGATGAGGATGTTGTGGATCCCCAGGGCCGCGAGCCCCAGGAGGTCGGACTGCATCGCCAGGAGGTTGCGGTCGCGGCAGGTGTAGTGGAGGCAGCTCTCGATTCCCACCTCGCGCTCGATCAGGACCGCCAGGTGTTGCGCCCCCATGCGTGCCGAGGCGCGCGGTCCGTCGGGGATGTTGACGATATCGACGCCGGCCGCCTTCAGGTCGCGGCAGCTCGCCAGCACCTTGCTCGCGTCGGCGCCGCGCGGCGGGGTGATCTCGACGCTGGTGACGAAGTCGCCGGCGGCGAGCTTCGCCCCGAGGGCGGAGCGGGCGGCCAGGGTCGGCGGCGGCTCCGTCCCCTCGGCGGGCTCCCGCGGCTCGATGTGGATGGTGGTGCGGCCGGGGACTAGGGAGCGGATGGCGGAGCGCATCGCCCGGATGTGGGCCGGGGAGGTGCCGCAGCAGCCGCCGACGATCTTCACCCCGGCGCGCACGAAGTTGCGCGCGTACTCGGCGAAGTACTCCGGCGATGACATGTAGATCAGGCGGTCGTCCACGTTGCGCGGCAGGCCGGCGTTTGGCTGCGCCGACAGGGGGCGGTCGGTGACCGCGGCGATCCGCTCGATGGTCTCCAGCATCGGCGCCGGCCCGACGGAGCAGTTGACCCCGATGACCTCCGCTCCTGCTCTGTCCATGGCGCGGGCAAACTCCTCCGCCGGGGTGCCGTGGCTGGTATAGCCGTTCTCGTCGACGGTCATCTGGGCGAGGATCGGCAGCTCCGGCGCCACCGCTCGCGCCGCCGCGATGGCGGCGAGGATCTCGGTGAGCAGGCCGAAGGATTCGAGGCAAAAGAGGTCGACACCGCCCGCGGCGAGGCCGCGCATCTGTTCCTCGAAGAGTGCCCGCGCCTCGGCGGTGCTTACCTTCCCCAGGGGCGCGAGGCGCAGGGGGAGGGGGCCCACGGCGCCGGCGACAAAGATGCGGTCGCCCGCCACCGCCCGAGCGAGCTCCGCGCCGGCGCGGTTGATCTCCTCGACCTGGTCGCCGAAGCCGTACGGGGTGAGCTTCTGGCGGTTAGCGCCGAAGGTGTTGGTCTCGATGATCTCTGCGCCGGCTTCGGCGTACTGCTCGTGGATCTCCCGTACCAGCTTTGGGTTGGTGAGGTTCGCCGCGTCGTAGCACTGGTTGAGATAGAGGCCGTGCTCGTAGAGCTGCGTCCCCATGGCGCCATCGGACAAGAGGACGCGAGCGGCGACGGCGTCGAGGAAGGGGGAGGACATGGGGGG
>CAZRGD010000474.1:0-1798 GCA_964599505.1 uncultured Nitrospirota bacterium
GGTTATAGAGGACCTTCTCCAGCTCCTCCCCGTCGCCGTCGATGGTCACCGGCCCGTCCGCCACCGGCCCCTCCACCACCACCCCGGGGAGCTCCGGGAGGCGTGCGATCACCCGCTGCGCTACCTCCACGAGGTCCACCTCCCGCCGCGTCAGGGCCGGTGGACGGGTGAAGTCGCGGAGGTTGGTGGTCATCGTGCGCATCTTGGTGACGATGTCACCGACGGTCCGCATGGCGTCGCGCTGGAACTCCGGGTTGTCCATGTTGCGCTCGGCGTTTTGGACAATGAGACCCAGCATGTGGGCAAAGTTCTTCAGGTCGTGGACGAGAAAAGAGGAGACCCGCTGGAAGGCCTCCGCCTCGCGCGCGGAGACGAGCCGTTCGGCGAGCAGCGCCACCCGGAGCGCCGCCGCCCCCTGACCGGCAAGGGCATCGAGGATCGCCGCGTCCTCGTCGTCGAAGAGGCCGCCGCTGATCACCGGCCCGACGGTAATGAAACCAATACACTCCCCCGCCGCCACCAGGGGGACCACCATCTCCACCCGCATCGGTGCCAGCTCGGCCACCGCCGCGGTGGCCTCCCCGTCACCATCCCCCTCCCACGTCGGCCGCGAGGCTGCCTTGCCGCGACCGCACAGGTAACGCACCAGGGGGCCGTCCACCGGGAGCGTCGCCACCGCCGGCTCGGCGCCACGCACCCGCGCCAGGCGGTACGGGCCGCCCTCTCCGTCGCGCACCCAGAGGGAGGCCTCGTTCACCCACAGGGTCTCGCACACCATATGGAGGATCTCGGGGACGATCTCCTCCACGGTCACCCGACGGCCGAGGCGGTCGGTAAAGGTGAGCCACTCCTTCTGGTAGTCGTACCGGTGGCGGTAGAAGTTCTGCTCGATCGTCCGTCTGAGCCGCCGCCGCAGCCCCTCCGACAACAGCAACGCCATCAGGAAGAGGAGGGAGAGAAAGACGAAGATGTCGCGCGCCAGAAGGTCCAGGGGGCGGTTGAGCCACCGCACCCCCTCCGCCACCACCCCCACCGCCAGGAGGTAGCCACCCACCAGGAGGAAGGTGAGGGAGTGGTAGACCACATAGCGGGAGACAAAGACCTCCACCTCCAGGAGCCGATAGCGGAGGATGGCGAAGGCGATCAGGGCGACACACACCGCCGCCACCGCCCCGTCGCGGGCGGCGAGGTCGACCCGCTCGGCGGCAAAGAGCAGGGTCTGCGACAGGTGGAAGAGGAGGTAGACGAGCCACCCCCCCATCCCCAGGGCAAACGCCTTCGCCCGCCACCGCACCTCCCCCGGCGCGGCACGGTAGAGGTTCTCCAGGTTGAGCAGGGCCCAGACGAGGGCGAGGAAGAGGAGGGCGAAGAAGGGACGACCGGCGACCCCAAGGTGGTAGAGGGCGACCGGCGGCTCGTAGACCAGCTCCGCCTCGAAGATCCACGGGAAGGCGGCCACCGCCCCCACCGGCGCCAGGAGAAGCATCGACCACCCGGCCCACCGCTGGCGCGGGGTCAGACGGTACGGAGCGCCGCGGGCGAAGGAGGCGCTCACCCAGTACCAGCCCGCCGCCTGCAGACCGAGGCCGGCCAGGGCCAGACGGGCAAAGAGCGGCGCCTGGACCAGGTACTCCCCGCCCCACAGAATCCCCATCGCTCCGCACTGCAGCGCCACCCCCACCATCGCCAGGACAAAGGCGCGGTTGGCCACCGGTCGCCCTTGGCGCACCAGGACCACCAGGGCGATCAGCAGGGCGGCGATCGCCGCGATCAGGGGGGGGAGGGAGCGGTACCACAT
>CAZRGD010000475.1:0-1786 GCA_964599505.1 uncultured Nitrospirota bacterium
TTTCTCCCCTTCCAGCTCTACGGCTACACCAGTGAAGAGGGGAACGTCCGGGACACCACCGACTTCCTCCCCTCCGGGGTGGGCTTTCTGGAGGCGGAAATCCAGCGGATCGACCACCAGAACCGCCGGGTGGAGACGAGCGCCGGGAGCCAGGAGTACGACCGCCTCGTGGTCGCCCTCGGGTGTCACATTAGCCCGGATGAGATCCCCGGCCTTACTGAGGGTTACGGGAAGAACGTCTTCTACTTCTATACCTATCCGTCGGCCCTGGACCTGCAACGCGCCCTGGACGACTTCGACGGCGGGCGCTTCGTCCTCGACATCGCCGAGACGCCGATCAAGTGCCCGGTGGCACCCATCGAGTTCGCCTGTTTGGCCAATTACTACTTCACCATGAAGGGGATTCGTGACCAGGTGGAGATCGCGATGATCACCCCGATGGAGTCGGTCTTCACCAAGCCGATCTGCTCGACGATCATGGGCGATCTTCTGCGCGAGCGCGACATCGAGGTCATCCCCAACTTTTCCCTCGCCGAGGTCGATTCTGACAAGGGAAAGATCTCCTCTTACGAGGGTAACGAGGAGTGCTTCGACATGCTCGTCGCCATCCCCCCGAACGTCGGCCCTGAGGTCATCGATAACTCGGGTCTCGGCGACGGCAACGGCTACTGTGTGACCCACCCAAAGACCCTCGCGGCGACCCGCGGTGAGGACATCTTTGTCCTCGGCGACTGTACCAACGTCGCCACCTCCAAGGCGGGATCGGTGGCCCACTTCGAGGCAGGCGTCATCGCCGAGAACCTGATGCGCTCGATCCGCGGAGAGGAGCTGATGGACGGCTTCGACGGCCACTCGAACTGCTTCATCGAGACCGGCTTCAACAAGGCGCACCTCATCGACTTCAACTACACCCAGCAGCCGGTCCCCGGCACCCTGCCGCTGCCGGTCGTGGGCCCCTTCTCGCTCCTGAAAGAGACCCACATGAACCACCTCGGAAAGCTCATGTTCCGGTGGTACTACTGGAACCTCCTCCTCCACGACCGCCTCAGCGGCCCCATGGAGCTCTTCCTTCCAACACAGATGAGCACCCTGGGCAAAGACCCCGCTCACCTGAACCCGGCTCACATGAACCGGAAGGCCGCCTGAGACCGGTCACCAAAGGCCCCCCGCTCCATGGAGCGGGGGGCCTTTTTTGTTCCCGGCCGCGCTGGCGATCGACGAGCCGACCGTGGCGAAATCAGACCGGCGCATCTTTCGTCACTCGCTCCACCTCCCAGCCGCGACTGAAGGCGCGGCCGAGGTAGGCGATCTCCTGGGCGAGGAAGAGAAGCAGGTCGTCCGCGGAGACGACGGCGATGGGCCGGAGGTGCTCGTCCACCACCGGCAGACGGCGCGCCTTGCTCCGACGCATCGCCTGGATGGCCTCCATGATGCCGGTGTGGTCACGCACGAAGGCGGGCTCGGGGGACATGATCTCCACCACCGCGGTGGTGGCGAGGTCGCGCCCCTCGGCGACCACGGAGGTGGTGATATCACGGTCGGTGACCATCCCGATGAGCTCGTTTTCGCGAGTCACGACCAGGGCGCCCACATGGTGGTGAGCCATGCGACGGGCGGCATCCTGGGCGGTGGCATACGGGGCGATCTCGACCACCGGGGCCTTGGCAATCTCGGTGACAGGCATGGTGTCCTCCTACAGTGAAGTAGCGGTTTCCGGCGAGCTCATGGGGACTAGGAGTCTGTCGGACTTATGCGATCGTTGCGAGGGAAAGCGGGCTCGAGTCCG
>CAZRGD010000476.1:0-1784 GCA_964599505.1 uncultured Nitrospirota bacterium
CCGTGGCGGGGGGGTGAGCTGAGGGCGGCGTCTCGCGGTGCTGGAAGGCGGTGGGGGGGAGCGCGTGGGGCGACCAGCCGGGGGGGGGGGGCGCGGAGTGCAACGGAGATCGGCTTCCCGGGCGCCCTGAAGGTCCTCTCGCCGGAGGTCGCCCGCAAGGCCGACGTCGGCGGCGTCGCCCTGGAGCTGGAGAGCGGCGAGGCGGTGCGCGAGGCGGCGGAGGCGATGGTCAAGCGGGTGCAGGGGCTCATTCCTGAGGCCCAGATTACCGGTTTTACCGTCCAGGCAATGGCGCATCGGCCCGGCGCCGAGGAGCTGATCGTCGGGATGGTGGACGACTCGATCTTCGGGCCGGTGATCCTCTTCGGGCAGGGGGGAATCGCGGTGGAGATCATCGGCGATCGCGCCGTCGCCCTGCCGCCGATGAACATGGCCCTGGCGAGCGAGCTCATCGAGCGGACCCGCGTCTCCAATCTCCTGAAGGGGTACCGCGACCGACCCGCTGCCGACCTCGACGCCATCTCCGCGGCCCTGATTCGGGTGGCGCAGCTCGTCATCGACATCCCCGAGGTGGTCGAGCTCGACATCAACCCGCTGTTTGCCGACGCCAAGGGCGTCCTCGCCCTCGATGCCCGCATGCGCGTTGCCGCCGCTACCTGCAAGGGGCCGGAGCGGCTGGCGATCCGCCCCTACCCGCAGGAGCTAGAGGCGACCATCCAGCTCGGCGACGACCAGATCCTCCTGCGGCCGATTCGGCCGGAGGACGAGCCGGCGCACCAGGACTTCGTCTCCCACTGCGACCCGGACGACATCTACTTCCGCTTCTTCCGCGCCGTGCGCCACATCCCCCATTCGGAAATGGCGCGCCTCACCCAGATCGACTACGCGCGGGAGATGGCCTTCATCGCGGTGGCCGACGGCGGCAAGGGCAACACCATTGGGGTGGTGCGGGCGATCACCGATCCGGACAACCAGGTGGCCGAGTTCGGCATCATGGTGCGCTCCGATCGCAAGGGGACCGGCCTGGGTCATGCCCTCCTGGAGAAGGTCGTCCGCTACCTGCGCGCCCAGGGGACGCGCGAGCTGCGCGCCCACGTCCTGCCGGCGAACCACGCCATGCTGTCGCTCGCCGAGCGCATGGGCTTCAGCCAACACCTCCTGCCGGAAGACGAGGTGATGGCGATCCGTCTCGACCTCACCGGCAAGCAGGCGAGCACCGCAACCACGGCGACGCAAAGGTAGAGAGCGGCTTCGGGTAGCTTTCAGCGGGCAGTTTCCGATCGAAGCTCGGATCTCTTCCGAGTGGCGCCCTGGATCCGCCACCCGCGACGCCCCTCCCCCCGGCTGCTCGCTGAAAGCTGATGGCGGAGAGCTGCCCTACCAGCCGGCCGGAACGCGGCCGAGGCCGCGGTCGGCGGCGTCGTTCACCCGCAGGTGGTGGCCGCCGAGCTCAAGGCCGTCGAGGGCTTCCATCGCCGCCTGGGCATCCGTCGTGTCCATCTCCACCAGACCAAAGCCGCACGGCCTGCCGGTGTCGCGATCCTCGAAAAGGTGGACCCGGTTGAGGGGGCCGTAGGGCGAGAAGAGCTCCCGCACCTCCGCCTCGCACGCCCCGTGGGGCAGGTCTCCGATGTAGAGGGTGGTGGTCACCGCCGTACCTCCAATCGCCACTCTAGCGCCGGCGTGGCGGGCGGGGAAGCGGCTGGTGCAGACCGCCACGCCTCGATACAACCGTCTCGGTCCCCTGCAGGTTTTGGGGTCAGCTCTTTCATTGCAACATTTCT
>CAZRGD010000477.1:0-1783 GCA_964599505.1 uncultured Nitrospirota bacterium
TCCGTGGGCTCGGAGTCGCGTATGATGTCCCGCCCCCCGCCCCTGCGCCCCCTGCGGTCCGCCCACCCACGCCGCGGAGGGGCCGCCCTTTTGCTGCACCGGCTGCGCGGCGGTCTACGACCTCCTGCACAACGAGGGGCTCGACGCCTTCTACCGGCGGCTGGAGGAGGGCGAGGGACGGCTGGCGCCGGTCTCGACGGTGGCGGAGGTGGTCCCCCTCGGGACGGAGGAGGTGACGGTGGTCGAGGAGGCGGGGCGCTCCACCGCCACCGTGGCGGTGGAGGGGATCACCTGCGCCGCCTGTGTCTGGCTCCTGGAGCGCGGCGTCGGGCGGCTGCCCGGGGTGGCACGCTTCGCGGTGAGCTTCGCCACCCACCGGGCGCACATCGACTGGGACCCCGCCGCCTGCGACCTCGCCGCCATCGACGCTCGGGTGCGCGCCTTGGGCTACGCCCTCCGACCGGTGCGCGCCGGTGCCGCCGGCCACGCGGAGAAGGGGGACCTCGCCCGTCTCGGCGTCGCCACCTTCTGCGCGATGAACGTGATGCTCCTCTCGGTGGGGCTCTACGCCGGCTACTTCCAGGGGATGACCCCCCTGGTGAAGCGGTCGATTCACCTCCTCAACTGGCTCCTCGCCACCCCGGTCCTCTTCTACAGCGGCCTCCCCTTCTGGCGTGGGGCGTGGCGCGGCCTGCGCGGCCGAGCCCTCACCATGGACCTCCTCGTCTGCCTCGGCGCCGGTCTCGCCTACGGCCACTCGGTGCAGGTGACGGTCACCGGCCGCGGTGAGACCTACTTCGACTCGGTGGTGATGATCGTCACTCTGCTGCTCATCGGCCGCTTCCTGGAGCAACGCGCCCGTGCCCGCGCCTCCGCCGCCACCGACCGCCTCGCCGCGCTCCTGCCGGCCACCGCCCGGGTGTGGGATAACGGCGCCTGGGCGGAGCGGCCGATCGCGGCGGTGGCGGCGGGCGACCGGATCCAGGTCCGGGCGGGGGAACGGATCGGGGCCGACGGCCGGGTCACCGCCGGGGCGACGGAGGTGGACGAGTCGATGCTCACCGGCGAGTCCAGGCCGGTGGCGCGCGCGGCCGGCGCGCGGGTGACCGCCGGCACCCTCAACCTGAGCGCCCCCATCGAGGTCGCGGTGGAGGCGACCGGCACCGCCACCCGCCTGGCGGCGATCGCGCGGCTGTTGGAGCGCGCCCAGGCGGACCGGCCGCCGGCGGCGCGGATCGCCGATCGCATCTCCGCCTGGTTCGTGGCCGCGGTAGTGGGGATCGCCCTGGCCAGCTACCTCTACTGGCGCGGCCGCGGCGGCGTCGACCCGCTCCTGCCGGCGATCACCTGTCTCATCGTCGCCTGCCCGTGCGCCCTCGGCCTCGCCACCCCGGTGGCGGTGGTGGCGGCCACCGCGGCAGCGGCGCGCAAGGGGATCCTCTTCAAGGGCGGCACGGCGCTGGAGGGACTCGGCCGCGTCCGCCGGGTGCTCATCGACAAGACCGGCACCCTCACCCTCGGCGCCCTGCGCCTCACCGAGGTGGTCGCCACCGCCGGCTTCGCCGACCCGGCCGCCGCCGTCGCCGTGGCCGCGCCGCTGGCCTCCACCTCGCGCCACCCGGCCGCACGGGCGCTCGGGGGTGCCGGACCCACGCCGGTGGTGCCGGCGCCGGCCGTGCCGGAGGGCGCGGGCCGCCGCAACCGCGGGCCGGCTGCCGCGCACCGACACCGCCCCCGCCGCCCCCCCCCGGCCCGGCATCCGCCGCCCCCCCCTCCGGAGGCG
>CAZRGD010000478.1:0-1774 GCA_964599505.1 uncultured Nitrospirota bacterium
GGACCGCTCCCGGCCGCTCCCGGGCCGCGCGCCCCCGGCGTCGGGGGCGGGCACGCGGTGCGCCGCGGCGCCACCGCCCGCCCCCGCCGCCCGCCCGGCGGACGGCGGGGGGGACCGCGGCCGGGAGCAGGCGGCGGCGGTCAGTCACGCGACCGAGCCGCTCCTGCTGATCGCCGGGCCGGGGAGCGGCAAGACGCGCACCGTCACCCACCGGATCGCCGCCCTGATCCGCGACCACCAGGTCGCGCCGGAGGGGTGTCTCGCCCTCACCTTCACCCGCCGTGCCGCCGGTGAGCTTGGCGAGCGCATCGCGGCGCTGCTCGGGGAGACGGCAGAGGCGGTCACGGTGACCACCTTCCACGGCCTCGGCCGCCGCATCCTGCGCGCCCACGCCGCCGACCTCGACCTCGATCCGGCGGTAGCCGTCGCCCCGGAGGAGGAGCGCGCCGCCTGGCTGGCCACGGCGCTGTCGGTCTCCGAGCGGCGGGCGGCGCGGTGGCTCGGCGCGATCTCCCTGCACAAACGGCGCGCCAGCCGGCCTACGGCGGGCAGTGAGCTCGCCGCCGCCTTCGCCGCCTACGAGCGGGTCCTGGCCGACCACCGGGGGGTCGATCTCGACGACCTGATCGCGCGCCCGGTGGCGCTCCTCGAGTCGAGCCCCGAGCTCGCCGCGGCGTGGGCGGCACGCTACCCGTGGATCTCGGTGGACGAGTACCAAGACGTCGACCCCCTCCAGTACCGCCTGTTGCGGCTCCTCGCCCCGGGGGAGGCAAACTTGTGCGTGGTGGGCGACCCGGACCAGGCGATCTACGCCTTCCGGGGCGCCGACGTCCGCTTCTTCCTCCGCTTCCGGGAGGACTACCCGACCGCGAAGGTGGTGGAGCTGCGGCGCAACTACCGCTCCACCGCCACCATTGTGGAGGCGGCGGCGGCGGCGATCGGGCCGGCGAGCCTGGTGCCGGAACGACGGCTGGAGGCGATGGGCGCGGGCGGTGAGGCGATCACCCTCCACGCCGCCCCCACCGAGCAGGCGGAGGCGGAGCAGGTGGTGGCGACCATCGAGCAGCTCCTCGGCGGCCACACCTTTTTCTCGCTGGATAGCGGCCGCGCCGACGGCGGCGCGACCAGCTACGGCTTCTCCGATATCGCCATCCTCTACCGCACCGAGGCCCAGGTTCCCCCCCTGGCCGAGGCCCTGGCGCGGGGGGGGATCCCCTTTCAGCACCGCACCCACCGACCCCTGGCCACCCGCCCCGGTGTGGCGCCGCTGGTGGCGGCCGCCGCCACCGAGGAGGGGGGGACGGTAGTCGCGCGGCTGCGTGGGGCCGCCCGCCGCCTCGGCCCCGCGGCGGCGAGCGGCCTCACCCTCCTCCTGCCCCTGGCGAGCGCGTGTGACGACGACTTCGACCGCTTCACCGACGCCCTCCCGGTGGCCACCGAGATGGCCGCCTGGGAGCCGGGCGCCACCGCCGTCTCCCTGCTGACCCTCCACGCCGCCAAGGGGTTGGAGTTCCCAGTGGTCTTCCTGGTCGGGTGCGAGGAGGGGCTGTTGCCGCTGATATGGAGGGGGACGCCACGCGCCCCCCTCGCTGCCCGGCACAGGTCCGGACAGCTTCACCCCCCGTGGACGGAGGGCGATCGCCCTCCGTCCGATCGTGTGGGGCGTTCCGCCTCACACGATCTTTGCTGGGGGCGCGGGACGGTGAACGAGACGGAGGAGCGGCGCCTCTTCTTCGTCGGCCTCACCCGCGCGAAGGAGCGGCTGATCCTCAGC
>CAZRGD010000479.1:0-1763 GCA_964599505.1 uncultured Nitrospirota bacterium
GGGTCACGCCGACCGCGAGGGTCGCGCCGGCGACCAGCCAGCCGGCCAGCGCCGCCACCGCCGCCGCCACCACCGCCGGCACGAAGACGGCGGAGACCCGGTCGGCGAGACGCTGGATCGGCGCCGGGGTCGCCTGGGCGGCGCGCACCATGGCGATCACCTGACCGAGGAAGGCGTCCGCGCCGGTGCGCGACACATCCACCTCGATCACCCCGCTCTGGTTCATCGTCCCGCCGATCACCCCGTCACCCACCCCGCGCCGGGAGGGGAGCGCCTCGCCGGTGGCGAGCTGCTCGTCCACCGCGGACTCACCCGCCACCACCACCCCGTCGATGGGGATCCGCTCGCCCGGCCGTACCTGGACCCGATCGCCCGGCTCCACCTCGGCAAGCGCCACCTCCTCCCAGCCGTCGTCCGTGGCCCGCCGCGCCCGGTCCACCTGCATCGAGGCGAGCGCGGTCAGCGCCCGGGATGCACGGCCCCGCGCCCGCTGTTCCATCAGCTTGCCGAGGCGGATGAAGGCGACCAGGTAGATGGCAGTCGCGAGGGTGTGGTGGCCGCTCACCCCGGCGAGGAAGAGGAGGGAGAAGGCGTAACTCGCGGCGATCCCGAGGGCGACCAGCACATCCATGTTCGGCGCCCCGACGCGCAGGGCATGGACGGCACCGCGGTAGTAGTCGAGGCCGGGCCCCACCTGATTGATGGTCGCGAGCAAGAGCAGGAGGGCGAGCTCGCTGCGCCGCCCCAGACCCAGGTAAGGGGTAACGAGGGCGACGACGGCGAGGATGGCGGCAAACAGAAAGAGGCGGCGCTCACGGCGCTCCTGAGCATGGGAGGCGGTGCCGGAAGGTGCCGGGGTGTAGCCGGCATCGCGCACCGCCTGAAAAATCTGGTCGGGGGCGAGCTGGCGCGGGTCGAAGCGGACCCGCCCCTCCTCCACCGCGAAGTTCACCCGCGCCTCGGCCACCCCGGGAAGCCGCCCGACCGTTTTCTCGATCGCCCGGGCGCAGTTGACGCAGCTCATCCCGGCGATGGCGAAGGCGAGCTCGTCGGTGGCCACGGGCGGTGGTCCGGCGGATTCACCGGCAGGTGGCTCCGGAACGGCTGTCTCCCCGACCCCGCCCTCCCCGTCCACCACCGCGTACCCCTCCTCGGCGATCTCCGCGGCGATCCTCCCGAGGTCGACCCCCGGCTCCACCGCGATCCGCGCCACCCCTGCCGCGTGTGACACCGTCACCGCCCGGGCGCCCGCCACCCGCCCGATCGCCTCGCCCACCGCCCGCTCGCAGTGGGCACAGGTCATCCCATCGATCTTCAGCACCACCTCAGACAGGGGCTCATCCATCGGCGCAGGCTAACGCGATTGGTGCCACCGGTCAGGAGATACAAAAAAGGGGACAGGACTCTTTTTCTTTGCGTTCGGAAAAGGGTCCTGTCCCCTTTTCTCCGCCACGAAGGGCTACCGCGCGCAGCGTTTCGCCAGGAGCCGCGCCAGAGTGGCCTCGTCGACCGGATAGCGGGCCACCTCGACGCCGTCGACCCATACCACCGGGATGACAGTACGGTACCGGGCATAGGTGGCCTCGTCGCCGGCGATGTCGACGCGCACCAGGTCGAACCGAAAGCGATCCGCGAGACGACGGAGGATCGCCTCCACCTCCTCACACAGGTGGCAGCCGTCGGTATGAAAGAGGGTGACGGTCATGAGAGCGGTCAGCGGTCAGCGGAGACTGCGCCCCTCCGAATCGAAGCCCCGATGGTGC
>CAZRGD010000480.1:0-1762 GCA_964599505.1 uncultured Nitrospirota bacterium
GAGCTTCCCCATGGAGATGACCGCCGCCCCACCGGCCGCCATGGCCGGCCCCCGCCCGGGATCGTCCCGCCAGCTTTGGCGGGGCGATTCCCTCTTTCGCGGCCTCACCCGCGCCGCCGCCGCCGCCCTCCTCGGCCTGGTGGCGGCGATGGTGGTCATCCTCACCCTGGCGGCGCGGCCGTCGATCGACGCCTTCGGCTGGCGCTTCCTGATCACCAACGCGTGGAACCCGGTCACCGAGCAGTTCGGCGCGGTGACCCCGATCGTCGGCACCCTGCTGTCCACCGCCATCGCCCTCGCCGTGGCCCTGCCGGTCGCCCTCGGCGTCGCCCTCTTTCTGGAGGAGATCTGCCCGGCACCCCTGCGCCGCCCCTTCTCCATGGCGATCGAGCTCCTCGCCGCCATCCCCTCCATCGTCTACGGCATGTGGGGGCTCTTCGTCCTCGCCCCGATCATGGCCGATCACGTCCAGCCCGCCCTGCAGGCGACCCTCGGCCGCCTGCCGCTCCTCGGCCACCTCTTCGCCGGCCCGCCCATGGGGATCGGCATGCTCACCGCCGGCCTGGTCCTCGGCCTGATGATCCTCCCCTTCATCGCCTCGGTGAGCCGCGACGTCCTCGCCATGGTGCCGCGGCAGCTCAAGGAGTCCGCCTACGGCGTCGGGGCGACGACCTGGGAGGTGGTGCGCGACGTGATGCTCCCGTACGGCCGCAAGGGGCTCTTCGCCGCGGTGATCCTCGGCCTCGGGCGCGCGATCGGCGAGACCATGGCGATCACCTTCGTCATCGGCAACGCCCACCGCCTCTCCGCCTCCCTCTTCGCCCCGGGAAACTCCATCGCCTCGACCCTGGCCAACGAGTTCACCGAGGCGGACGGCGACCTCTACCTCGCCTCTCTCATCGAGCTTGGCCTCATCCTCTTCGTCATCACCTTCCTCATCCTCGGCGCGGCGCAGCTCTGGCTGCGGCGGATGGAGCGCGCGGAGGGGGGCAGATGAGCCCCCTCGCCCGCCGCCGCCTCACCAACGGGGCGGTGATGACCATCGCCACCGGCGCCGCCGGCCTCGGTCTGGCGATGCTCCTGTGGATCCTCACCGACGTGGCGCGAAAGGGAGCCACGGCGCTGAGCTGGAGCTTCTTCACCGAGCTGCCGGCACCGCCGGGGATGGAGGGCGGCGGCCTGGGCAACGCGGTCGTCGGCACCCTCGCGATGACCCTCCTGGCGGCCGCGATCGCCATCCCGGTGGGGCTCGCCTGTGGCACCTACCTCGCGGAGGTGGGGCGCGGTCGCCTGGCGACCGCGGTGCGGCTGGTGAACGACATCCTCGTCTCCGCCCCCTCCATCGTCGTCGGCGTCTTCGTCTACCTCCTGCTGGTGAAGCCCCTGGGCCACTTCTCCGGCTACGCCGGGGCGGTGTCGCTGGCCATCCTCATGGTCCCGGTGGTCACCCGCACCACCGAGGAGATGCTCCGCCTCGTCCCCACCACCTTGCGGGAGGCGGCCCTGGCGATTGGCTGCCCCCAGTGGCGGATGACCCTGCAGATCCTCTTCCGCGCCGCCCGCTCGGGGCTCACCACCGGCGTCCTCCTGGCGATCGCCCGGGTCGCCGGCGAGACCGCACCCCTGCTCTTTACCGCCCTCAACTCCCCCTACTGGATGCGCTCGCTCTCCGAGCCCACCGCCAACCTCACGGTGACCCTGTTCAACTACGCCATGTCGCCCTACGACGACTGGCGCCGCCTCGCCTGGGGGGCGGCGCTGC
>CAZRGD010000481.1:0-1751 GCA_964599505.1 uncultured Nitrospirota bacterium
CTACTACACCCCCGCCCTTGGCCTGCCCGCCCTGCGCGAGGCGATCGCCGGCCACTACCACCGCCGCTACGGCGTGGCGGTGTCGCCGAGCCGCATCGTCGTCACCCCCGGCGCCTCGGGGGCCCTGCTGCTGGCCCTCGGCCTGCTCATCGACCCGGACAGCCGGGTGCTCGTCACCGACCCGGGCTACCCGTGCAACCGCCACTTCGTCACCTTCCTCGGCGGCGAGCCGGTCGCCCTGCCAGTGGGGCCGGAGAGCCGCTATCAGCCCACCGCTGCGATGGCGGCGGCGGCGTGGCAGCCGAAGACGGTGGCCACCCTCGTCTGCTCGCCGGCCAACCCCACCGGCACTCTGCTCCCCGAGGCGACGCTGGCGGCGATCATCACCACGGTGGAGGGGCACGGCGGCCGGGTGGTCGCGGACGAGATCTACCACGGCCTCGTCTACACCGAGGAGCCGCCCACGGCGCTCGCCTGCTCCCACGGCTGCTTCGTGGTCAACTCCTTCTCCAAGTACTTCCACATGACCGGCTGGCGCCTCGGCTGGCTGGTGGTGCCTGCCGGGTACGAGGCGGCGGTGGACCGGCTGGCGCAGAACCTCTTCCTCGCCGCCTCCACCCCGGCGCAATACGCGGCCCTCGCCTGCTTCACCGACGAGACCCGGGCGCTCCTGGGCGAGCGGCGCGACGCCTACCACCGCCGCCGCGACCTCCTTTACGCCGCCCTCATCGACCTCGGCTTCCGCATCCCGCTGGTGCCGGACGGCGCCTTCTACCTCTACGCCGACTGCTCACCCCTGGCCGACGACAGCTTCGAGCTGGCCGAGCGGCTGCTCACCGAGGCGGGAGTGGCGGTGACCCCGGGCCTCGACTTCGGCGACCACCAAGCAAGCCGCCACCTCCGCTTCGCCTACACCACCCCGATCGAGCGGATCGAGGCGGGGGTGGCGCGGATGCGGCAGTTCTTCGGGTAGGGGATTCACAAAACCACGAAGTGGTTTTGCCCTTACAAGACGCGCCCAGCGCGTCTTGGCGGAGAGAGAGGGATTTGAACCCCCGGTGGCTTGCACCACATCTGATTTCGAGTCAGACGCCTTCGACCGCTCGGCCATCTCTCCGTGTTCGAAATGGGCGTCCGGGGCCGTGGCCCTATCGCCCTTTCACAGTTTGTTCGACCAACTTTGCCATTGGGAACCCCGAGGCAGTGCCCCGGACGCCCATTTCGAAAATGGCGGAGAGGGGGGGATTTGAACCCCCGGTGGCTTGCACCACACACGATTTCCAGTCGTGCACCTTCGGCCGCTCGGTCACCTCTCCACGATGGGTCCACGCCGTAACGCGCAGGGCGGGTATTCTCCCCGGCCTTCACCCGGCCCGCAAGTTGCCAAAGAACCGATCCAGCAGCGCCCGGCAGGTGGCCGCCTCGATGCCGCCGGTGACCGCCACCCGATGGTTGAGGCGAGGGTCGCGCGGCAGGTCGAACTGGGAGCCCACGGCGCCGTACTTCGGGTCGGGGGTGCCGAAGACGAGGCGGCCGACCCGCGCCTGCACCAGGGCCCCGGCGCACATGACGCACGGCTCCAGAGTGACGTAGAGGGTGGCGTCGCTCAGCCGCCACCGGCCGAGCGCCGCGCACGCCGCGCGGATGGCGAGGAGCTCGGCGTGGGCCAGGGGGTCCCCGTCCACCTCCCGCCGGTTGAAGCCCTCCCCCACCACCACCCCGTCGACCACCACCACCGCCCCCACCGGCAC
>CAZRGD010000482.1:0-1746 GCA_964599505.1 uncultured Nitrospirota bacterium
GCTCACCTGGGCGGCGATCGTGGTGATCGGCTGGCGCGAGGTGGTCCGGACGCAGCGGTGGCAGGGGCGACCGGTGGCGGCGCGCGCCGGCGGCCGGCCGGAGCGCTGCCTCGCCTGCCACACCCAGGTGACCGGCCTCGCCCCGGGCCACGACCCGGCGGCCCTGGGCTGCAGCTCGTGCCACCTGGGCGATCCGCTCGCCTTCGACCAGCGGCGCGCCCACGCCGGCATGGAGCGCTTCCCCGGCGACCTCGCCACCGCAAGCCGGAGCTGCGGCCGGCCCGCCTGCCACCCGGAGGCGGTGCGCCAGGTGGAGGGGAGCCTCATGGCGACGGGACGCGGGATGATCGCGGTGGACCGCTTCTGCTTCGGCGAGCAGGAGCGACCGGAGGGGAAGCTCACCTTCGCCGACCTCCACCAAGAATCGGACACGAGCCCGGCCAACGACCACCTGCGCCGCCTCTGTGCGAGCTGCCACCTGGGGAGCCGGCGCGACGACCACAGCCTCGACCACGCCAGCCGCGGCGGCGGCTGCGCCGCCTGCCACCTGGCGGAAGCGAGCCCGGATGCAGACCGCCGTCACCACCGCCGCCTCACGGTGCGGGTGAACTCGGACCGCTGCTTCGGCTGCCACGCCCGCTCCGGGCGGATCGCCCTCTCCTACCGAGGTCTGGCGGAGGTGCCGGCGGAGGCGCCCTTCGACCTGTTGCTCGATGACGGCCGGCCGGTGCGGCGGGTGGAGCCGGATGTCCACGCGGCGGCGGGGATGGGGTGTGTCGACTGTCACACCCGCGGCGGCCTCATGGGCGACGGAGAGCTGCACGCCCACAAGGAGGAGGCGGTGGAGATCGCCTGTGTCGACTGCCACCCCGCTGGGCCGCGCCCCCGCACTGCCCTGAGGCCGGAGGAGGAGACCACCCGCCGCCTCCTACGCCTGCGCGGCTGGGAGGTGGCAACCGTGTGGCGGAGCCGCAAGGGGCGCCCTCTCTACACCCTGCGCCCCGCCGCCGGGGGCAAGATCGAGGTGCGCGGCCGTGGCCCCAAGAGACGCACCTGGCTCGCCGCGCCGACCCCCACCGACGGAAACCACACCCTCCCCGGCCACGCACGGCTCACCTGCCAGGCGTGCCACAGCGCCGCCGCCCCCCTGTGCACTGGCTGTCACACCACCTTTACGCCGGCGGGGAGCCAGTGGGACCACCTGGTAGAGCGCGCGCGACCGGGCCGCTGGCAAGAGGAGGCGGGACCCATCCGCTTCGGACCGCCGCCCCTGGCGATCGGCGTGGACGGCCGGGTGCGCCCCTTCATCCCCGCCATGGTCCTTGCGGTCCGGACCCGGCCGGGGGCGGTGTGGCGGGAAGGCAACTACTTCGCCCCCCTCGACCCCCACACCACCCGCCGCCGGAGCCGCACCTGCGCGGCCTGCCACCGCCAGCCGGCGGTGGTGGGGCTGGGGTCCGGGAGCGTTGCCTACCGCGGCGCCGCCTGGCACCTCACCCCGGCCCCGCAGCCGGTAGAGCCGCCATGGGTCACCCCGGAGGGCGAGGTGCTGGGCCAGGCGACGCGCAGCGGCGCGCGCCCCTTCGACCGCCAGGAGATCGACCGCATCCTCACCGTCGGCGCCTGCCTGCCGTGCCACCGCCGGGCAGACGACCCCCTCTACCGCGACTTCCCGCGCAGTCTTGCCCGTTGGCGCATCGGCGATCGTGGCACCTGCCGCCTGGCGGGGCCGGGGTAGGAATGGAC
>CAZRGD010000483.1:0-1738 GCA_964599505.1 uncultured Nitrospirota bacterium
GTCGGTAGAGCTCCCTCCCCAACCCGCGCCGCCACCTCGTGCTGAACCAGGAGCTCCTGGTGCTGCTCCTTGACCGGCGGCAGGGTGCAGATCAAGTGGTCGCACCAGTGGGCGGCGATCGCCACCGCCACCGTCCGGTGGCGCCATCCTCCCTTGCGGATCGCCTCCCCAAGGGCGGTAGAGAGGGCCGGGAGGTCGTCCTCCGGGTAGGCGAAGGTAATCCCCTCCCCCACCGACTCGATCCCGTCGCGGCCGACGACCACCTCCTGCACCACCCCGCGGTCGCGCAGGAGCCCCACCCCGAGGAGACGCCCGCCACCCTGCACCCGCCGGCCGCTCACCCCACCACCTCCATCATCCGGTACATGGGCAAAAAGATGGAGAGGGCAACGCCGCCGACGATAGCGCCAAGCAGCGCCAGGAGCAGCGGCTGGAGGATCCCGAGGGTCGACTCGATCACCCGCGGCACCTCCTCCCGGTAGTACCGGTTGGCACGCGCCAGGGTGGCGTCGAGATCACCGGTCCGCTCCCCCACCTCCACCATCCGCTGAAACAGCGGGGGAAAACGGCCGGAGGCGGCCACCGCCACGGAGAGGGGCTCGCCGCGCGCGACACGATCGCGTGCCGCCAACAGCGCATCACGGTAGATCGGCGAGGGGACCACCCCGGCGGTGAGATCGAGGGCCTTCACCAGCCCAATACCGGCGGTGTAGAGGAGGCCAAGGAGGTGAGCCGCGGCGGCCACCGCCAGCTCGGCGCGCAGGGCGCCGATCCACGGTAGGGCGAGGAGAATACGATCGAGGAGACGGCGGCCGGCGGGAAATGCCTTGGCCGTCAACACCCCCCCCACGACCAGCACCACCACCCCCACGATCAGCGGCCACTGGCCCTGCATGAAGTGGCTCACCCCCACCACGACACGGGTCGGCAGGGGTAGGTTGACCCCCGCCTGCGCGAAGATCGGGGCGAACTGCGGCACCACGAAGGTGAAGACGAGGACCACCAGGGCAGCCACTGCCACCACCAGGGTGAGGGGATACGACACCGCCTTGCGCACCTGACGCCGAAGCTCGATCTGGTACTCGAGGTCACTGGCAAGATCGTCGAACCGCTCTGCCAGACTCCCGGTCGCCTCCCCAGCCGCCATCACCTGCACGTAGGTATCGGGAAAGGCGCGCGGGAAGAGGGCGAGGGCCTCGGAGAGGTCACCGCCGCCGCGGACGCGCTCGTAGAGGGTGGTGAACATCTCTTTCTGGCGCGGCGAGGCGTGGTCGATCAGGTCCTCCAGGGCGGTGAGCAGGCCGATGCCGGCGCCAAGGACCGTGGCCAGGTGGTGGGTCACCTCCAGCCGCTCAGCGCGAGAGAGCGCGACCCCGTGGTCAAGACGGCGACGACGGCGCTCCGGGCGGGCGGTGAGCAGAAAGAGGTCCTGCGCCCGCAACTGCGCATAGAGCGCCTGCTCGTCCGCCGCCTCCGCCACCCCACGGGTCTGCTCACCGCCGGCCGTGGCCGCCTGATATCGAAAGGTCGCCATAGATCGTCTCGCTCGCCGCCTTATCGGTAAGCCACGCGACGAGAGGAGCCCGGCGCGGGACAAAACCACGAGGGGCGCAAAACCACGAAGGAGACGCAAGAACCCGCACGCCCCGCACCCGTCATCCAGACCACCGGTAGGAGCCGGCTCCCGCCGGCGATCAGGCCCGTCGGGCCTGCCGCGCCTACGGCGCGGATCGCGAGC
>CAZRGD010000484.1:0-1732 GCA_964599505.1 uncultured Nitrospirota bacterium
CCCGCCTGGGGTCGCTGGGTCGGCGCGCCTGTCGGCGGTGGTGGGAGGGGGGGGCGCCGCGGTGGTCGTGGATCTGGCGCGCCGCCTCGGCCTGGGGGATCGGCGCCCGCAGGGGCTCGGACCCCTTGTGCGGGAGGTAGAGGTGGAGGGTGGGGTCCGCGGGGCCGAGGCGGCGCGCCTCGGCCTCGACGTTCTTGAAGGAGCACGACCAGCCGTCGCGGAGCCAGACGACCACCGCGTCACCGGTGGCGGCGGGCGGCTCCATGGCGGTGTGGAGGGTGAGGGTGCGGCGCAGCCTCGCCTCGCCGTGGATGAGCTTGGTCTGGGCGAGGATCTCCTGGACCGCCTGGCCGAAGAGCTGGTCGCGGCGGGTGGCGATCTCCACCTCGTCCTGGCGCAGGGCGCTCAGCCGCTCGCGGAAGGCGCGGTCCCACTCGGCCCCCTCGGTGGTCTGGAGGCGGTACTCGTCCCCCACCTGCATGAGGGTGCCGTCCTCGGCGAGGCAGTCGAGGGTCTCGGCGACCTGGCGGCGGAGGGGGCCAGAGTCGGTGGTGAAGTCGTCGATGAGGAGGTCGGCGAGGGTGGCGGCGGTGGCGCGCAGGCCGAGGTCCACGGTGCCCTCCCGCGGGAGCTTGCCGACCAGGAAGACGAGGCCGCAGAGGTCGTGGGCGAGGCGGCCGGCGTCGCTCCCGTCGTCGAGGCGCTGGATGCGGGTGTGGAGCTCGCTGAGGAGGACCCCGGTGTTCACCAGGTCCTGGGCGAGGGCGTTGTAGAGGTCGCTGGCGGGGATCGCCGCCCCGAGGTCGCGCTCGGCCAGGCGGTGGAGGGCGTCGTGGAGGATGCGGAGCTGGGAGCGGAGCTGGCTGTGGCTGCCGGCGGCGTCCACCGCCTGGAAGCACGCCTCCCAGAAGCGGCGGCGGGTGGGGAGCAGGGGGTAGTCAAGGGTGCGGTGGCGCCGGTCCTCGGCCCGCTCGGCCAGGCGGCTCCCCTGGAGGTAGCGGGCGACCTCGCCGGCGTGGTCCTCAAACATCTGCTCCACCGCCGGTACGGCGGTGGGCCGCTTGTGGAGGAGGACCTTGCGGGTGACCGCCTCCACCTCGGCATCGCTCAGCTCGACGGTGATGCGGAAGCGGTCGCGCAGCCACATGAGAGCCGGGGTGGAGGCGGAGAGGGCCGACTGGCCGGCCCCCACCAGCATGACCCGGCTGTCGAACTGGGTCTGGAGGGCCTCCGCCACCTCGGTGAGGGCGGCGGAGCGGTCCTGGGCCTCGTTGATGTACTGCTGCACCTCGTCGAGGACCAGGAGGGTGAGGGGGAGGTCGCCCTCCTCGCTGAGTGCCTTGCGCGCGAGCTCGATGAACTCCTCGGTGGTGATGTCGGTGGTGAGCTGGGGGAACTGCTGGACCAGGAGCTGGCGGGCGGCCCGCTCGTCCGCGGCGAAGTTGGGGTCAGCGTCGATCAGGGCGTGGGCGATGAGGGGGCTGACGTAGAGGTTGCGGAGCTCGCGCAGCCAGTCGCGGCCGGCCCCCTCCACCGCCTGCCGGACCGTGTCGAGGAGGCCCTGCTCGCGGAGCCAGAAGCAGAAGCGGGCCTGGGGAACCTGGGTGGGGTGGCCGCAGGCGCGCAGGAGGATGGCGAGGACCGTGGCGCGCACGAAGTCGACGCTGCCGCCGAGGAGGGAGCCGGCGGCGGCCACCGCTGGCCTGCCGGTGCTGAGCGCCTGCGTGGCCGG
>CAZRGD010000485.1:0-1723 GCA_964599505.1 uncultured Nitrospirota bacterium
ATCCTCTCTGCGCGAGATTCCCAACCGGCGATGATGAGTCCGTTCCGCGGGCTAGAGCTTCTCCCCCAATCTGCTAGGCTCCGCCATCGTTTGCGGCAGGGGGGAGGCCGCGCCGCTGCCATTGGGAGAGCTGCCCGTGAGCCAGGATCCGCGCTATTCGATCGTCATCCCCGCGTTCAACGAGGAGGGCAATGTCGAGCCCCTCACCCGCGAGGTGGCGGAAGTGATGGAGGAGGTGGGTAAACCGTACGAGATCCTCTGGGTCGACGACGGCTCGCGCGATGCCACCGCCGCCCGGGTGCGGGAGATCGCCGATGGAGCGCTCACCCCGACCGGCGAGGTGAGGCTCATCCAGGTGGGGTGCCAGTCGGGCCAGACCTCCGCCATGGACCTCGGCCTGCGCGCCGCCCGCGGGGAGATCATCCTCACCATGGACGCCGACCGGCAGAACGACCCGCGCGACATCCCCAAGCTGCTCGCCGCAATCGACGGCTACGACGTCGCGGTGGGATGGCGCCAGGGCCGCCAGGACACGGAGGTCAAGAAGATCACCTCGAAAATCGCCAACGGGCTCCGCATCGCGGTCACCCACGACACGATCCACGACACCGGCTGCTCCCTGAAAGCGTTTCGCCGGCCGGTGATCGAGAGCATCAAGCTCTTCCACGGGATGCACCGCTTCCTCTCGACCCTGGCAAAGATGGAGGGGTACCGGGTGGTGGAGGTACCGGTCTCGCATCGGCCGCGGGTGGCGGGCACCTCCAAGTACTCCACCTTCAACCGCCTCATCGGGCCGCTGCTCGATCTCCTGGCGGTACGCTGGATGCAGTCGCGTTCCCTCCACCGACGGCGTCACCGCGGATGATGGGAAGACGGATCTGGTGCCTCGCGGCCTTGCTGTGGCTCGCGAGCCTTCCGGCAATGGCGGACGTCCTCGGCCAGGTGACCGGCCTGCGCGACGCCCGCACCGCCGCGGCCGGGATGGTGGAAGCGGCGGCGTGGGGAGAGTGGGTGAGCGGTGAGGGACGTGACTTCTACGAAAACAACCAGGACCGCCTGTCGCTGCCGTGGTTCTACGCCGCCTACGCCCTGAGCAACCGTGCCACGGTCGACGCGACGGGGGACTACCGCTTCGTCGACGATGAGCGCACCGGCAAGGCGAACGGACCGGGTGATCTGCGCCTGGCGCTCCAGGTGCAGATCCAACCCGCCTCCTGGCACACCACCGCGGTGGCGGCACGGATCGGAGTCAAGCTCCCCAACGCCGATGACACCCTGGGGCTGGGCACCAACGAGACCGACACCGCATTCTCCCTCCTCCTCTCCACCCGCCTCGCCCCACACTGGCGCCTCCTCACCGACGTCGGCCTACAGATCCTCGGCGACCCGCGCGAGGGGGCGGTGCAGGATGACCTGCTCTACGCCGCCGCCGGGATCGAGGGCCACCTTGGCGCCTGGGTTACACGGATCGGCGCGGCGGCGCGGGAGGCGAGCAACAACGGCAACGACACGATCCGGGTGACCGGCGCGGCGCTCCACCCGATCACCCGCCACCTTGCCTGGCTCGTGGGCGGTCAAACCGCCCTCGGCGGGCTCGCCGCAGACTGGGGGGTGGAGGTGGGATTCGCGTGGCACCGGCGGGGGCGCAGGTGGTGCGGGGGGGGTGCGCGTGCGCGGGGGTGCGGGGACGGGGGGGAGCGGAGGGGATGGGGGTGTGGAGGGG
>CAZRGD010000486.1:0-1716 GCA_964599505.1 uncultured Nitrospirota bacterium
GAGAGGGTAGGAGGTGAGGGCCGGACGGCCCGGAGGCCAGAAAGAGATGACGAAGGAAGCAACCCAAAGAAAAGATCGGGCCGCACAGCGGCCAACCACTCGCCCATCCCCCAACCCCCATCCCTCACCCCCGCGAGCGTAGCGAGCTCCCCCCATGGACCAGGTCCAGAACTACCTCATTGATTACGGCCTCTGGTTCGTCTTTGTCGGCTGCATCCTCGAAGGGGAGGTCGTGCTGGTGGTGGCGGGCTTTCTCGCCCACATCGGTCTGTTCGAGTTCTGGCAGGTCTACGGGGTGGCGGTGGCCGGGGCGGTAACCGGGGATCAGTTCTACTACTACCTGGGCCGCTGGCGCGGCGAGCCGATCATCCGCCGGGTGCGCGCCTTCTCCGGCCGGGTCAACAAGGCGATGGCGCTCATCGACCGGTACCACGGCTGGCTCATCCCAGCATCGCGCTTTATGTACGGCTTCCGCATCCTTCTGCCCCTTACCTTCGGGATGCTGCGCACCCCCCCGAGCCGCTTTCTTCTCCTCAACGCCTCGTCCGCCTTCCCGTGGGCGATCATCTTCACCTCCGCCGGCTACTTCCTCGGCCAGTTCGCCATCGACCTCATCCAGCGCGCCCACGACCACCGTGGCATCGCGATCCTCGCGGTGATGCTCATCGCCGGCGTCGTGGGCGCCCTCATCGCCCTCCAGGCGTCGCGGGCGCCAAGACCTCACCGACCCGAATAGCCGTCTCACCGCCACGCGCAAGCAGCGACGGCGCCGACGGCGGCAGCAACAGCAGGATGGTGGAGCCGAGGGAGAAGTAGCCCATCTCCTCCCCCGCCGCCAGCTCCCACCGATGGCGGCCCGCGTGGCCCACCGGCGGAGAGACGCCGTGGAGCTCGATCCGCCCGACGTTGAGGGCCGCCACGTAGACCATGACCAGCGGCCACCCCGCCGCCGTCTCCGCCGCCACCACCACCCGCTCGTTTTCCACGAAGAGGTCGGGGATATGGTCGATCCCCCAGCCGTTCACCGGCCACCGCCGGCCGGCGATGTGGCAACTCTCCACCACCGCCATCGCAGCAGGCGCGTGGTACCGGTGGTAGTCGCGCGGCGACAAGTAGAGGGTGAGCCACCGTCCACCCTCCAGGCGCCCGGCCCAGTGGGAGAGCGGCCCGAGGAGGCCGTCGAGGCGGTACGGGTGGCCCTTGGCGGTGATCGCGGCGCCGGCGGTGATCTCCACCGCCGGACCAACGCGGCCGTCGCAGGGAGATACGAGGGGCACCTCGGCCACCGGTCGGCTGCCCGGCCGCAGGCGCCGGGTGAAGAAGGCCTCGAAGCTGCGGTAGGCGTCGAGCGCCGCCTCCATCTCACCGAGGTCGACGCGGTAGTGGCGCGCGTAGGCGCGCAGCGCCGGCTGGAGGAGCCGTGGCGACAGCGGCCGCTGCGCCCCCCACCCCACGAGGCGTGAGAGGAGGGCGAGGGGGAGGAGGCGGAGGAGGGGCGCGGCCATGAGATCCTCAACGAGGAGCGACATCGTGCCACACCGCCACCGGGGAGGCAGCAAATCGGGGCCATCGTCGGTGAATCATGCAAACCGGCAGGAGGCAACCAAATCGATTTTCACCATGAAGGGCATGAAGGGTTTGGAATTCCGCCCCTTCATGTCCTTCATGCTCTTCATGGTCAAAAGCGGTACCTGGGATGAAGCCCGGAGCGACCAC
>CAZRGD010000487.1:0-1712 GCA_964599505.1 uncultured Nitrospirota bacterium
GGGCGGTGGGAATAAGCATGGTGTCGGGTGAACTGCTCACCTCATTGCCAGTTCCAACCGCCCCCACCCCAACCCTCCCCCGGAGGGGGAGGGGGATGAGAGGACTCGACTGTGTGGAGGACTGCGGGGTGTCCACCCCATCCCTACTATCTATAACGAAGCCAACTGCTCCGGGGTGGGCTCCGCTCAGCAAAACCATGGCTCTTCGAGAAACGGCACCGCCGTGCGCGCGGTGCGCACCGGTCCGGCCGCTCCGCGTCCAGCCGCCTCGTTGGCCAGGGCCCGCAGGCGATCGTAGAGAAGGGCGCGCGGGAAGCCGGCACGCTGGCCGGCCACCACCGCCTCGGTGAGCTGTCGTTGGAGGGCGTCGAGGAGGGGTTGCGGGTGGCGCCACGGGTGGACCAGGGCGGCCGGGTCCAGGGGGGCGACGAGGCGGGCGCAGTCGGGGTCGTCCAGGAGCAGGCTGCCGGGCGGGAGGAGCAGCCGGAGGGTGTACTGGACCGGGGAGACCGCCTCCACCAGGTCGAGCTCCGCGACCTGCTCGAACAGGGTGACCACCCCGCCGAGGGTGGTCCACGGGGTGAATGGGACAAAGGTGGGGCAGATCGTGACCCCGGCACGTCGGCCGACCGCCACCGCGTCGGCGATGTCGGCGGCGGTGTGGTTCTTGGCGAGGTGATCGAGGACCGGATCTTCGAACGATTCGAAGGCGGAGGTAATCAACAGGCAGCCGAGGGAGGCAAGCTCCGCCACCACCGGCTCGTGGGCGAGGAGGTGGCTCACCTTGATGGTGGCGTCGAAGGTCAGGCCGGGGTGGGCGGCGGCGAGGCTCCGCGCCACGGTGAGGGCGTGGTCTGGGGCGTTGAGGAAGTCCGGGTCACCAAAGGTGATGTGCTCAGCCCCCGCCGTCACCTGCTGGGCGATGTCCGCGGCCACCACCTGCGGGTCGATGAGGCGCACCCGGCCGCGGTAGACCGGCACCACCGGGCAGTGGCGACAGTGGTGTTTGCAGCCGCGGCTCGCCTCGGTGTAGCCCACTACCCGGGCGCTCCCATCGGGCAAGCGCAGGGCGGTGTAGCGGGTCAGGGGCGGCAGGTCGCTGCGGTCGGGGGTCAGGAGCTCCAGCCGCTCCAGGACGGTGCGCGGTGGCGGCGGCTGCCTGCCGGCCGCCAGCGCGGCTACCGCCTCGACCACCGCTTCCTCCACCTCGCCGCCGATCGCCGCCACCGGCGGGGCGAGCCTGTCGAGGGCCTCGGCGCACAGGGGGGCGTAGAGGCCGTAGAAGAGCAGCGGCAGCTCGGGTCGTGTTGCCCGCAGCCGTTCGGCCACCGCCAGGGCCATGCGGGTGGCGGTGTGCATCGGTAGGTGGAAGCAGGCCAGGTCGGCGTTGGCCAGCGCCGCCTCCCCCTTGGGCTCGCGCGACAGGTCCAGGCACGTCACCTCGAGCCCCGCCGCCCGCAGCCACGCCGCTGGCTCCGCGAGGCCGAAGGGCTGCCGGCCGAGGTCGTAGGTGGAGACAAGGGCGACGCGCATCGCCGCAGTCTATCGTCCGTCCGGCCACTGGTCGCCGACGGTGGGTCGGGAACAGGGTGCCGGGTGGGATTTGAGCGCAGAGAGGATCAGCGGAAATAGCAATGCAGGCCGAGATGACACCGTTCGTAGGGCGGGCTTCAGCCCGCCGAGCACCGTAACTTCTTGAGATAACGGCGTCG
>CAZRGD010000488.1:0-1709 GCA_964599505.1 uncultured Nitrospirota bacterium
CTTCGGCGGCACGACCCGCAGGGGGCGCATGGGTGCGACCGCGGCGAACTCTCGATAGACCATCTTCGGCAGGTGGTAGACGAGCCACAGGAGGGATGCGGCGATCCACACCGCGGCGGCCACCGCCAATACCTGGAAGTAGTGCTCGGGGGTGAGGAATGCAACGAGACGCAGGCCAAGGGCGATAATCACGCCGGTCCCCACCCAGCGGATCGGCCGATTGCGCCCCTCCAAGGCCATGTAGCCGCCGTGGGAGAGGGTGACGCGTGCCCCCACCATCAGGACCATGAGGGAGAAGCCGCCGATGAAGATGAGGTGCAGGGCGGCGACGTAGTAGGGGCCCGCGAGGGCCACCGCCCAGGTGCCAAGGATTACCGCCCACACCGCGTGCCACACTCCCCAGGCAAAGGGGGCACGGACCCGCGGCAGGTGCCAGAACCGTCCTGCCACAAGCAGCCCCACGGTGACCACCACCGCGCGCAGGAGGCGACCGGCGGTCTCGTAGCCAACGCCCTCGATGACGAAACCGGCAAACAGCAGCCCTCCGGCCGCCCACCACGCCAGGGCCTCACCGCGAAAGGCGGCGGCGACACCACGCCAGCCACGTACCGCCGGATGTTTCGGGACCACCCCCTCGGGGTAACCGAGGAGACGCGGAATCAGATGACCGCCCATCCCGATCACCACCGCCAGGGTCGCCCCCTGCCAGAGGACGTGGCGGCCGAAGAGCTCCAGGGCCGGTGGTCCGCCGAGGCGGATCCAGAGGAGCACGGTCGCGCCCACCACCGCGTACAACCACCCCACGGTGAGCCAGACGAGGACCGGCGGCTGGGTCGTCGCCCGCCCCCAGTAGCGGCGCCAGGCGAAGAGGCCAAAAGCGAGGAGCTGGAGCAGCGTCCCTGCCTCGATCGTCGCCCACAGGTGCCCCCCACACCCCACCGCGACCAGGATGGTGCCGCCGAGGATCCCGACCGCCTCCACGGTGGAGACCGGTGGACCGACGGTGAACTTGGGAAGCGCGGTGAGGAGGAAGCCGATGATGAAGCTGGCCACGAACCCCTGGATCTGCAGGGAGGCGTGCACCACCCCCGAGTAGTGGCTGGTGATTCCGAGGCCATAGAAGAGCCAGTGGCCGACACCGACGAGGCCGAAGCCGACCCCCACGGGAAAGAGGAGGCGGAACGGCTCCTCGCGCACCGAGGTGCGCCAGATGTTGCGACGAACGGTGGTCGGCTCGGCCATAAGAGCCGGCATCATAGACGGCCCGGGGTGACCACACGAGCCACCGACGACAGCGGCCGGCATCGCTCCACACGGAACGAGAATCGTTCGATCACGGAAAATACTTTCACTGCGAGATTCATACTCATAACGACTTTATTTCCCATATAAGATAACAGTTAACAACTCACACCATGTACTTTTACCATATTAAACATTCATGATCATGCATCCGACATGGAGTTCAGAACGCGCCAACGCAAGGCGCATTTACCCATTACCGAGGGATGTCATGAGACGGCTAGTCATTCTTGGTGCAGGAACCGGTGGCTGCATGATGGCCAACAAGATGCGTAAGAAGTTACCTGCATCGGAGTGGGAGATCACGGTCATCGACAAGAGCCGTAACCACTACTACCAGCCGGGCCTGATCTTTCTCCCCTTCCAGCTCTACGGCTACACCAGTGAAGAGGGGAACGTCCGGGACA
>CAZRGD010000489.1:0-1705 GCA_964599505.1 uncultured Nitrospirota bacterium
CTTGACTGAGCTGCGCCACGCTAGTCGCACACAGGAGCGGTCGCGCGACTGTGGTGATAGGTGCGCATGTGGATGCCTCCCCCTCTGCCAGCCGCTGGAGCACCGCCTCGATCGCCACCACCGGCTCCAGCCGCAACAGGCGCAAAAGTCCCGCCTCCAGGGTGAAGCGGGGGAAGGGCGAGATATGCAGCGCCCGGCCGGTCTCGGTGAGGAGCAGGAGGGCGCGTTCGAGCTGGTCGTCGGCGAGGGTCGCGCCGGCCTGCAGGAGGGTGCGGCGCTGTCCCTCGGCCAGCGGCACCAGGGTCGAGTCCTCCCCCACCACCCGCATCACCAGGAGGTGGCGGAACTGCTCGGCGAGGCTCTTGAGGAACGACTCCAGCATGTAACCGGCGGCGAGGAGCTCGTCCACCAGCGTGAGGAGGGCGGCGCCGTTCCTTGCCGCCACGTGGGCGACGGCCTCGCTGAGGATGCCGCGGTCCACCAGGCCGAGGAGCTCGTGGACGGTGGCGCTGGTGGGGGCGCCGAAGGCGACGACCTGGTCGAAGAGCGACTCCGCGTCGCGCAGAGAGCCGCTGGCGGCTACCGCGATCTCCCACAGGGCGGCATCCTCCGCCTCCACCTCGTAGGCGGTCGCCACCCGGGTGAGCTGGGCGACGATCTCCTCCTCACGGATGCGTTTGAACTCGTACCGCTGGCAGCGTGACACGATGGTCGCCGGCACCTTGTTGAGCTCGGTGGTGGCGAAGATAAAGACGACGTGCGGCGGCGGCTCCTCCAGGGTCTTCAACAGGGCGTTGAAGGCGCCCTTGGAGAGCATGTGGACCTCGTCGATCACGTAGACCTTGTAGCGGCCCATCGCCGGCAGATAGGCCACCTGCTCGCGCAGCTCGCGGATGTTGTCGACCCCGGTGTTGCTCGCTCCGTCGATCTCGATGACGTCGACGAACCGCCCCTCGGCGACCTCCACGCAGGTGGTGCACCGGTTGCACGGCTCACCATTGTCGGCGGCATCGCAGTTGAGCGCCTTGGCCAGCAGCCGCGCGGTGGTGGTCTTGCCGACCCCGCGCGGCCCGGAGAAGAGGTAGCCCTGGGCGATGCGGCCGCGGGCGAGGCCGCCGAGGAGGGTGCGGACGATCGCCTCTTGGCCCACCAGCTCGTCAAAGCGCTGGGGGCGGAAGCGGCGGGCGGTGACCTGGTGGTCCACGGGGCTCTTCCGGGAGAGAGGTACCGACGAGAGAGTGGCCGGCGCGCTCGCGTCCCCGAGTCTGGCCAGGCGACCGCCGTACCCGAGACGATCTGTTTAGGGCTGCTTCCGCCAGGACCTGACCCGGTTCACAGGGTCCCGCCACGACGACGCCTGACCAGGCGCGGAGACGCGAGGAGTAGAAGTATAGACCGGCCTCTGGGGTCAAGCGAGTGGTGGCCGCACCCCCATCATCGTCGGTTTCCTCCGTCCTCCGGACAAAACCAGGAAGACCACGAAGGAGGGGGGTGTCTCCGGCGTGGATAGGTGAGGAGAGCCAACGATTATGGGCACCCTCGTCGCCGCGGGTGGCTCTATCGCATCCGACCTAGATTCTGCACTCCTTCGGCATTCGGCCGCCGATTCAGGCCCTTCTGCGGCGTTGGCTTCACCGATTTCGTGCTCGCCGTACCGCAAGTACGCCTGCGCCGAAATCGGCTCGCCGCCTTGCAGAAGGACCTG
>CAZRGD010000490.1:0-1700 GCA_964599505.1 uncultured Nitrospirota bacterium
CTGGTGAGAAATGCGGACTAGGAGTCGGGTGGACTTTGGCCCGACAGACTCCTAGGCAGAGAGGATCAGCGGAAATAGCAATGCAGGCCGAGATGGCACCGTCCGTAGGGCGGGCTTCAGCCCGCCGAGCACCGTAACTTTCTGAGATGACGGCGTTGGTCGGCCTCTGCCGACCCTACGGTCAGGTGCCACATCTTGTTTCCGCTGATCCTCAGAGCCTCTACACGAGAGAGAGCCCCTCCACGCGCTGGAAGTGGCGCGCGTTGCGGGTGAGCAACGGCAGGCCGCGGGCGAGGCAGATCCCCGCAATCAGGTAATCAGCCATGCCGATGATCTCACCCCGCGCCTCCAGGGTGCGCCGCGCCTCGGCGGCGCGCTGTGCTGCCGATTCGTCCATGCCGTAGATCACCATCGCCGCGAAGAGGTCGGCAACGGCGTCCTGCTGGCGTCGGGTGTGGGCACCACTCCTGAGCTCAAAGAGGTTGATCACGGTAGAGGCAAGCTGGCCGTGGCGGAGGGCCTCGGCGACCTGCGTCGCCGTGGGCTCGCTGGCGCGGAGGAAGTCGATCAAGACGTCGGAGTCAGCGATCGTCATCGCCACTGACCTCGGATCCGTTCCACCGACTGCACGAGCTCTCTCCCCTCCTCCTCGCCCAGGCTCCCCCGCAGCTCCAAGGCGCGCTCAATGCGGGTATGTCGCGCCTCCTCCTCGACGAGGTAGCGCGAGATGGCCTCTGCCACCAAGGCGGAGAACCCCTTCATGCCGCGCTCCGCGGCGATCTGCAGCAGCTTCGCCCGCTGCTCATCCGGAAGCTCAAGGGTCGTACGCATCGATACAAGGATAGACTTGCATGCACATGCATGTCCATTACATCCACCTCCTCCCAGTCGGTGGGACCACCCTGGCGTACCGGGGCCTGCTGCCAGACAGACAAATGTCTGCTACACTTTTTCCTCCTGTGGAGAAAAAAGAGATGAGACCCCCCAGCCCACGCCGCGAGGCGATCTTTCGGTTCGTGCGCGAACGGATCCTCGCGGGCGATCCGCCCACGGTGCGCGAGGTGCAGGAGGCCTTCGGCTTCCGCGCGGTGGAGTCGGCGCGCAGCCACCTGGAAGGGTTGGTGGCAGCCGGGAGGCTGGTGAAGACCCGGGGGAGGGCGCGCGGCTACCGCCTGCCGGCGGCGGTGGGACCGCCGGTATGGGTGCCGCTGGTCGGGAGGGTGGCCGCCGGCGGGCTCACCCTGGCGGTGGAAGAGGTGGAGGGGTACGTGCCGGTACAGGCGCGCGGCGGCGCCGAGCTCTTCGCCCTGCGGGTGCGCGGCGAGTCGATGGTGGGGGCGGCGATCCTCGACGGTGACGTGGTGGTGGTGCGCCGTCAGGCCACCGCCGAGTCCGGGGAGATCGTCGTCGCCCGGGTCGGCGACGAGGCGACGGTGAAGCGGCTGCGGCGAATCGAAGGCCGGGTGGAGCTGCACCCGGAGAACCCCGCCTTCGCGCCGATTGTGGTAGCGCCAGAGGCGGTGGAGATCCTCGGCAAGGTGGTGGAGGTCCACCGCTACCTGGAGCCGGTAGCCCTGGGCGACCGTATGGAGCGGGACGCTCCATACGGTCAGATGGAGGGCGTTAGCCCTCCATCCACGGGGGGTGAAGCCAGCCGGACCTGTGGGGGCTGGCGAGGGGGGCGCGTGGCGTCCCCCTCC
>CAZRGD010000491.1:0-1681 GCA_964599505.1 uncultured Nitrospirota bacterium
GTGCACATTCCAGCACCGAGCTGGTTCCAGACACCCCCACCCCAACCCTCCCCCGAAGGGGGAGGGGGCCGATGAGACTCCGCTGCGCGGAGGAAGATTGATCTGGGACCCAAGCCCGACAGACTCCTAGCCCAGGCCGTCACGCCAGGAGCGGCGCCAACGCCGACCACACCCGCTCCGGGGTGAGCTGGATCATGCAGAGCTGCTCGGCGTGGGGGCACGGGGGCCGCCGGCCGACGCCGCGCAGGGGCCAGCACGGGGCGCAGTCGACGCCCTTTGCCTGCAGGGCGATGTGGCCACGCGGCGCGGTGCGCGCCGGGTCGGTGGGACCAAATAGCCCGACCGTCGGGACGCCGACCGCGGCGGCGAGGTGCATGAGGCCCGAGTCGTTGGCCAGGAAGCAGGTGCAGGCAGCGATATGCTGTGCCACCTCCGCAAGCGGCAGGTGGGTGACCACCTCCACGCGCTCCCCGAGGCCGGCGGCGATCGACGCCGCCAGCTCGCCCTCTTCCGGACCGGCAAAGAGCCACACGGTGAGGTCGGGTCGCTCGCCGAGGGCGCGTTCGATCAGCCCCCGGAAGTGGCCGGCGGGCCACCGCTTGAGGGCCATGCGGTGGGTGGTGGAGGAGCCGGGGTGGATCCCGAGGAGCGGTGTCGGCGCCGCCACCGGCGCCACCGCCAGGCGCGGTGGCCGGGCGTCGAGGTTCGGGGCCACCAGGTTGAGGTTCTGCTGCACGTCGTCTACCGGTGCCACTGCCACCGTCCGGGTATAGGCGCCGGGGAGGCGCAACCGCTTGCGCGCCGGGTAGCGGTGACCCACCCGCCGCCGCGCCGCAACCACGTGGGTGATGAGGTCAAAGCGATAGTCGTTCGCCGGAAAGCAGGTGTAACTCCGACCGAATCGACGGTGACGCAGAGCGAGCAGCGTCATCGGGGACAGGGTGACCACCTCATTCACCGCCGGGTGGGCAGCGATCAGCTCCATGTACGTCCGCCGCCGCACCAGCACGGTCACCGTCGCCTCCGGGTGACGCGCCCTGGCGGCGGCGATCGCCGGCTCGGCCAAGAGCAGGTTGCCGAGCCCCTGGAGGCAAAGAAAGAGGATACGTTCCACCCGGTTCGTCGGCGTCGCGTCGGCCATGGCTTCTCCTTCCTACGCCTCGCCGAGCGAGAGGCCAATGGTGCGCCCCACCTCCCCGCCATCGCCGTGTGGGAATCTCGCGCGGTCTTCGACAGGCTCAGACTCTACGAGAGGCGCAGAGGGAAGAGCCGACGATCTTGGACAATTTCACCACAGAAGACACAGAGGCCGCAGAGGGGGTGTCGTCCACAGTGGGTGCGGCACGAGGCGCGCGGGGGCTGGAGGGTGACTTCCGACACCGTTTTCACCATGAAGAGCATGAGGACATGAAGCGTCGTGGTTCCTGTCCTTCACGGTGGCCTCCGGCCGGGGAAGATGGAGATTCGGCCATAGCGCACGCACCGTCCGGAACTCGGATGAGACCTCTGCGGCCTCTTCGGCCTCGTGATCGCGGGTATGGCCCGCTCCTACCGTCCGTTTCTCCACCACACGCGGCTACCCCCTCGGGGTCTCTGCGTATCTGAGGATCAGCGGAAACAAGATGGGGTACCTGACCGTAGGGTCGGCAGAGGCCGACCGACGCCGTCATTTCAAGAAGTT
>CAZRGD010000492.1:0-1676 GCA_964599505.1 uncultured Nitrospirota bacterium
ACACCCGGGATCGGAGGTGTGTGGGTGGGGGGCGTCGTTGGGGGAGGATGGGGGAGAGTGGGGGGGGGGGGGGAGCGCGCGGGGAGGCAAGGGAGGGGCCTTCGAGGTGAAGCTGCCAGGGCGCCAAGGGGAGAGGCGTGGGGGAGTCGGTGCCGTCCCCCCGGACCACCGGTAGGAGCCGGCTCCCGCCGGCGAAGCAGGCCCTACGGGCCTGGTGCGGCTGCGCCGCACATCGCGAGCAGGAGCTCGCTCCTACCGCCGCACGCCGCCGCGGGCGGCGGGGTGGGTGTGGGTATCGATGGGGACCTCAGCGACGCGCGTCGCCACCCGCGCCATCCAGGTGCTTCCCACCACCAGGGCTACAAAGAGGAGGATGATCCCCACCGGCCAGGTCCACGAACGACGCATTATTCCTTCTCCTCTCTATGTTCTTCCGCCTCGTGCGCCCCGTGCTCCTCTTTCGTCTCCGGCACGGTGAAGGCGGTGGCCGCGTCGGCGGTGATCGGCTCGGCCTCGGCGGTCATCAGGTGGACGGTGACCGGGTGGTTGCCCGGCGGCAACGGATGGCCGGCGGGGAGGACGAGGACGAAGCGCGTCTTGCGTACCGCCCCCGCCTTCACGGTCATCGGGTTGTGGGGGATGACCAGCTCCAGCCCGTCGACCCCCTCCACCCAGCAGGTGAGGGCGACCGGCTCGGCGGTACGGTTCTCCGCCACCAGGGTGTAGCTGTTCATCAGTCGGCCGTCCTTGGCTACGTGGAAGAGGTGGTAGCGATCGCGGAGGACCGACGCCTCCACCGCCGCGCGGCCCACCGCGGCGTGGACGAGGGCGGCGGTGAGGCAGATGCACGCCACCGCCAGGACCACCACCTGCGGCCTGAGGACTCGTGGCGGCGGCGCCGAGGTGGAGCCGAAGTTGAACTGGATCAGCTTCGCTGGTGTGCCGACCTTGCGCATGATCGCGTCGCAGGCGTCGACGCACTCGCCGCAGGCGATGCACTCGACCTGTAGGCCGTCGCGGATGTCGATCTCGGTGGGGCACACCTTCACGCACCGCTTGCAGTCGATGCAGTCCGCCTCGCGCGTCCGGTCGTACTCCACCACCAGGGTGGCGCGGTCAAAGAGGACCCCCTGGAGCTTGGCGTACGGGCAGACGTGGGTGCAGAAGCGGCGGCCGAGCCCGATGAGCTCGCCGTAGAAGAGGGTGAAGGCGATCCCCCACGTCGCCCATGCCCAGAAGGGGAGGGTACCGGCGATCACCCCGGTGAAGAGCTCCCGCGGTGGGATGAGGTAGGCGAGGAAGGCGGCGGCGCCGGCCCCGTTGAGGAGAAGGAAGAGGAGCTCCACCGCCCCCCGCTTCGCCAGCCGCGTCGCCCGCCCGTCGCGCGTGCGTACCCGGAAGAGAGCCCGGAGCTGGTCGCGAATGTCGAGGACGACCGTCTGCGGGCACGCCCAGCCGCACCAGATGCGGCCGAGCCAGACGGTAATCAGGAGGACGAGGGCGACCGCCAGGAGGGTGGCGAGGAGGACGATGAAGAGGTCGTCCAGCCACAGGCCGACGCCGCCCACGTAGAGGCGCAGGGTGTGGCGGTCGAAGCCGAGGAGCGGGTGGCCGCCGACCTGCGCGAAGGGGGTGACGAAGTAGAGGCGAGCAGCACGCCCGCCACGGCCCAGCGG
>CAZRGD010000493.1:0-1661 GCA_964599505.1 uncultured Nitrospirota bacterium
AGGCGCAGTAGCTGGAGAAGTGGCGTGGGCGCCGGCGGCGCACCGCAGCCGCTGCAGCAGGGGGTCGCCGACGGGTGGATGGGATCCGCAGTCGAGGCAGGGCAAGCGCCGTGCCATCACCTCCGGCCCCGAGGCGCAAGGCCCGCCATTCCCTGCGACATAACGATTCCCTTGGTCATGCCCCCCCTCACCGCGCCCCCGGAGCGGCAAGGCTGTGGACGATCCATCGACGAAATCAATGCACCCGTACGCACAACCCTCACCGAGATGGGGCACCGCGTCCACCGCGACATCGCCACCCTGAGCCACATCAACCGCCGCATCGACGCGACCTCGTAGCCGGACGCAACCATCGCCAATGGCATGGCGACCGCCCTAAACACAATAACGAAAGGTAGACCCTCCAACAGAGGAGAGGCGCGCAGCGGCCAGGAGGCTGCCTACCCCCACCGCCACATGGCGACAATGAAGATGATCAGGAAGACACAGCCGAGGTTCATGTAGGCCATGGAGTAGAAGACGCGTTCGCTCCGGTCCCGGGAGTCGGTACGCCCTCCTTCCGCCAACTCGCCGATCTGTGGCATGGAGAGAATCTTTTCCTCGCCGTGAGGTGCCTGCGAAAGGTACGCGGTCAGGTCGGCGCCGGGGCGGTGGCGCCCCATGTGGACGCCGCCGACCCAGAGGGGGCTGTCGCTCACGTCGTAGACCTTCCCCTGGTAGGCCACGTAGGCGGGCCGCCCCTCTTGCCCGTCGCAGTGGGCCAACTGCTCCAGAGTCATGTCGCCGGTGTTCGCCACCACCATCCCCTTCTGCCGTTTCAATCGTGGCCCGAGGACCAGAACCACGAACAGCGCTGAGGCGACCATCACCAAGAAAAGCGCGATCTTGGCAAGCAGGAGGATGCCGAAGCGGGTGGACACCAGGTATTCCGGGCTGGGTACCCGGTACGCCATGAGCACCGCACCGGTGAGGCCCATGATCACCATGGAGACCAGCCCCACCTTCACCTCCCCGGGCGGTAGCCCACGGGAGGCGTAGGCCGGCTTGAGGATGAGATGGACGTACAGGATGGTGCCGAACCAGAAGATGGCGGTGAGCAGGTGGAGGTACCCGCAGACGAGCCTCACCACCCTGCGGACGGCCTTGCCCGCGCCGGCTCCTGGCGCGGTCTCCACCGCCCCGCCGGCCACACCCATGGCCAGCCGGTAACCCTTCCCTGCGTCAGTGAGCTCGCCGCCGCCGGACGGGTCCAGGTGGCAAAAACCGCATTGCCGCCCGGTCGCTGCTGCATACTCCTCGTTGGCGCAGGCATCAGGCGCAGCGATGGTGACAATGAATGCCAGCAGCACCGCGACGACGGCCAGTCGGATCAGGGTCCAAGGAGGCATGGTGGGGTCCATTGGGGTCTCGCCTGGGTTGCCGCGTCAAGAGCGGGAGGCCACCCCACCATCGTCGGCGGCCTTTCCGTCACACCGGCGAAAGCCGGTGTCCAGATCCGTCGACGGACTCGGTGCACGCCAGCGGCCTCGACCCTGTTGCTCTTCCGTGTCGATTGCGAGGAACGGTGCGTAAAGCCTTGGGGTGAAGAGTAGACCGGGTCCTCCTTGTGGTTAGGTCGAAGTTTGTTTTCTCTGTTTGCCGCCTGGTTTCCCGGCGGTGCC
>CAZRGD010000494.1:0-1653 GCA_964599505.1 uncultured Nitrospirota bacterium
GCCCGCGCGGGCCTTTGCGAGCTGCTCGCGGTAGGCGGGGCCGTGGCGCCGGCGACCGTCGCGGTGGTGGCGGCGGGCGGGAGCGGGGGGAGGGGCCCCACCTCGGTCCGCACGATCTGGTCCGCCGCCCGTGCGGTGACCACTACCGGCCCCGAGGCGAGCTGCGCGAGGAGGTCGATGTCGCGACGGGCGAGGCCGGGGAGGGTGAGGCGGCGGGTGATGTGCGTCCCCTCGATACCGACCTCCACCACCACCGGCGTGGCGGTGCGGTTGTGCAGGGTGACCTCGGCGAAAAGGGCACCCGCGGGGGTGCGGTGGAGGGTCGCCGCCACCTCCACCGGAGCGGCGGCGGCCACCGCCGGGAGGAGGAGGGCGGCGACGAGGAGGCAGCCCCACCCACCCATGACCTATTTGCTCTCGTCCGGCAGGAATGGGTAGCAAGCGGCCAGGGCGAGGCAGGCGTGGGCGGTGGCGAGGTGCTTGTTCCCCTCCCACCAGCGGCCCACCGGGTTGGACCACCAGCCCGCCTCGTCCTGCATCGCGAGGAGCTTGCGCGCCAGCTCCTCCGCCCACCGGTGGGTGGTACCGTCTGCCGACTTCAGGGTCGGCTCGCCGAGGAGCGCCAGGGTGCGGCCGAAGGTGTCCACATAGTAGTAGTACCCCTGCTGGCCCAACCCCGGGTTCTCCTCCACCGAGTAGTGGTGGCGTGCCCAGTCGATCCCCGCCACCACCCGCGGGTCGCTCTTGTCGACGCGGGCGAAGAGGAGCGACTTGATCCCGGCGAAGGTCATCGAGCCGTAGGAGCGGGTGGCGCCGGCGAACGACTCACCGGGGGCGTAGACGAAGCCGCCGTCATTCGCCGCCCACGGCTGGTCGTTCGACTCGCTGCGGTTCTGGCAGCGAGAGATAAACTGGATGGCGCGGCCCCACGCCGGGTCCTTCGGGTCGGTGTCGGCGGCGCGCAGGGCCTCGACCGCGAACTGGAGGTTGGAGAGGTCGGGTCGCTCGTCGCCGCCGTAGCCGATGCCGCCGTAGTATTTGTGGCTCTTCGGGTAGCCGGTCGTGTCTCGCGCCTGGATCCCGCGCAGGTAGGCGGACGCCTTGTCGATGAGCGGCCGGTAGGCGGGGTTTTTCGTCTCCGCCAGGACCTGGACGGCGAGGGCGGTGTTATAGCCGGGGTTGTCGCGGTCGTAGATGGCGCCGTTGGGGTGCGCCTTGCCCGCGAGGTAGGCGACGGCGCGGTCGAGGAAGGGGCCGTCGCCCTCGTGGTAGTGGCGCGGCGAGCGGAGGTAGGCCAGCGCCACGAGGGAGGTGATCCCCGGGTGGCCGGACCACGAGCCGTCCTTGCCTTGCTCGGTGCGCAGCCAGCGGAGCGCCCGGTCGACGCCGCGCTTCGTCGCCTCGTGGATCCCCATCGGTTTGCCCGGCTCCTGGGCGGCGGCGATCGGGGCGAGGCAGAGGGAGCAGCAGGCGGCGAGCGAGAGGGCGAGGGCGATACGACGCATGGTCACGGGCTCCAGGTCGAGGGGCGCCAGCCACGGTGGGGGCGGCGCCAGAGGGTGAGGTGGAAGGAGAGGGCGGCGAAGGCAATCGGCAGGGCGGCGAGGAGTGCGGCCGGGTAGTGGTACGGGTAGTAGGCGAGCGGGAGGTGGG
>CAZRGD010000495.1:0-1646 GCA_964599505.1 uncultured Nitrospirota bacterium
AGGAGCGCCTCGGGCAGCCGCTCGCCGAACCGTCGATGGATCTCACAGAGCCCCTCGGCGGTGGCCCAACGCCCCTTCAGACCGCCCCGGTCGATCCACTGCTGGACCGCGATGTGCGCCCGTGCCTCAAGCTGCAGGTCCCGCTGGGTGGGGTCGGTGCTGTAGTCATCGTTGAGCGCTCGCTCGATGTCGACGGGGTGGGTGTCGTGGCCCTCGATCAGGTTGCTGTAGTAGCAGTTCACCGCCCGTACGAGGTCGGCAAGCGCGGTCCGCACCCCCGCCGGGAGGCTGCGGCAAAAGCCGGATGAATGGGCCACCAGATCCACCGCCAGGTCAGCCATGGCCGGACGGTGGGGGGATCCCTCTGAGATTCAGATAATTGCATGCCACAAAGACATTTCTATGGCCGCATTGATGTCCTCTTTAACGGCCGCCAATAGTCGGCCTGGAAGGCCAGGCTCGCCGCGAAGGCGCGAAAGGGGAGAGGGAGCGGGGGGCTGACCTGGATCCGGCTCCCTTCGTCGAGTTCATGTTGCTCGCCCTGCTCGACTCGATTGAGGAGGCCGTCTCCACCGACCCAGTAACCGACCAAGTATGCGACCCAGGCCGCGTCCCACCGGGCCACCCGCCGGCCCCGTCGCGGAGTTCGCCTTTCCACTCCTCCATGGAGCGGCTCAAGGCGTGCACCGCAAAGAGGCCGCCGTCCTCGGTGTCAATAGGTGTCAATAAATGTGGTGACAATGTGGCCTTTCTGATCGCCATTACTCGGATGTATGGGTCGCTACGGTCGACAGCACCGCGCCGGGGCGGCGAGACTTGGCGGGGGAGAGCAGGGCGAGCACGGGTCCTCCAGGGGCGATCCTACCGGCTCGGAGGGGAGAGCGACACGTGCTCGGTGCTCCTCGCGTGTCGAGGACCCATACTGCGGAGGGCGTTGGCAACCCGCGGATGAGGCGATGGCGGTCGTCGACCACCTGCAGCGCTACGTCCGTACCGGGGGGCGCCGATTCACCCGGGAGGAGATGAATGAGCGGTGATTTCATCGATTCCAACGTCTTCATCTACCTCTTCGATGAGACCGACCCCGAGAAGCGGCGGACCGCCGAGTCGTTGGTCCGCACGGCGCTGGAGGTAGGAAGCGGCACGATCAGCTTTCAGGTCGTGCAAGAGACTCTCAACGTCCTCACCCGCAAGCTCGTCGTGCCGATCACGCCGGAGGATGGGCGCCGTTTTCTGGACCAGGTACTCGTCCCTCTCTGGAGCATCATGCCGAGCCAGGGTCTCTACCAGCGTGGTCTCGAAATTCAGGCGTGTTACCGGTACGGCTTCTACGACTCCCTGATCCTCGCCGCTGCCCTGGGGGCCGGCTGTACCCGCCTCTACAGCGAGGACCTGCATGCCGGCCAGCGGGTAGAAGGGATTCAGATCGAGAACCCCTTTGCGGAGTGAGGCCGACGAGGCCGGCGGTGCCGGACCGACGGGATGTCCCGCCTTATGCGGATACCCCCGCCTTCCAGGCTCAGGCCGTCGTCCGTCCACCGCTGGTGACGCCGTCGTACCGGCCTTCTCTCCCTCTGCGGCTCCCGCCCCCCTGCGTCTCTGAGGATCAGCGGAAACAAGATGTGGCACCTGACCGTAGGGTCGGC
>CAZRGD010000496.1:0-1637 GCA_964599505.1 uncultured Nitrospirota bacterium
CCACCGGACTGGGGGTGGGGGGTGGGATCACCGCTCGTGACTACGCCGACATCCTGTCGGCGGTGAACTGGTTCCTCGACCTCTCGGAGCGGTGGAAGACGCCGAGCACCGCCCTCGTCCTCTCCACTCTGCGCGACTTCCGCGATGGCGGCGTGAGCGAGGTGCGCCGACGGGTCGCCGATCTCAATGTCGAGGGTGGTGGCCTGGAGAGCCAGGCGCAGGCGCAGGTGGTGGTGCGCCACGGCTGGTGGGGGATCGGCTACCGGCGCCTCTTCGACCTCACCGCGCAGGCGATCGCCTTCGACACCCACCTGGGGCTGGAGGGGCTCAACCGTGATGCCCTCACCGTCCTCTTCTGGCAGCTCCCCAACCGCGCCTCCACCCTCAGCCCATTCCTCACCCGGAACAACGCACGAATCCCGAAACAGCTCGCCAAGGTCCCCGCGACCTTCGCCGCCATCCACCGCAAGATCGGCCGCGCCCGCTTCCGCGTCGCCACCGCGCCGGCACGCCGGGTGCCGGGGCTCAAGTCGGTGGTGGACCGGGTGTGGCGCAGCTACAACGCGGTGGACACGGGGCTGGCGATCGCCGCGGAGGCGAACCACCCCGAGGGCTCCTTTGCCGACAACAAGTCCTTCGTCCGCTGGCGTGGGGCGACGATCGACGAGGTTCCCCTTACCGCCGGCATACCGATCACCTCCCACATCTTCGTCGGTGGGAACCTCAAGTGGATGGATGCCACCACCTACTTCCAGGAGATCGAGGTCTTCAACCGCCACGACGACCTCAACGTCGGCGAGTACGACGCCGGCTCGGGGAGCGACTCGGACTTTGGCGTCGACCTCGGCCTCCTCTACGCCGCGGACAACTGGCGCGCCGGGGTGGTGGGACGGAATCTCAACTCACCGAGCTTCGACTACCCAAAGCTCGGCGGCGTCGACCGCGGTGCCTTCACCCTCGACCCGCAGGTGCGTGGCGGGGTGGCGTGGCTGCCGTGGCACGCCCTCCTGCTCGCCGCCGACCTCGACCTCACCCGCAACCACGCGGCACTGCCCGACGTCGCCTCGCGCATCCTCTCCGCCGGTCTGGAGTACACCCCGTGGTCGTGGCTGGCCCTGCGGCTGGGCATCATCCACGACCTGGAGCAAGACGCCACCGGCTACTCGGGCGGCATCGGTCTGCACACGCGCCACCTCGCCCTCGACGTGGCCGTCGCCGCCAACCTCTCCCGCACCCACATCCACAAGGACCTGGTCCCCAAGAACTCCTTCCTCAACGACAAGTCGATCCCCTCGGACGTGGCGGTGGACGCAGCGCTGGCGTATCGGTTCTGAGGGACGAGGCCAAGAAAAACCACGAAGGCCACGAAGTGCACGAAAGGGAATCCCGGAGGCCTCACGCAGCCAGTGGCCCACCACGGGCAACGCACCCCTGCATCTCCGCGGGATGCCGCCTTCCAGGCTGGCTCCGACCTACCCATTAGTCACCGGCGATGCCCTACCCCCTGAACTTCACCCCTTCGAGGATCAGCGGAAACAAGATGCCGCACCTGACCGTAGGGTCGGCTTCAGCCGACCGACGCCGTCATCTCAAGAAGGTACGGTGCTCGGCGGGCTGAAGCCCGCCCTACGGATGGT
>CAZRGD010000497.1:0-1636 GCA_964599505.1 uncultured Nitrospirota bacterium
TCCCCATTTCTCATCATCGCTCCCATCATTTTCTCCACCACCGGCACCAGCGAGCACATACCAATCACCGAATTACCGAATCAAGTTATTCGCCGTCTGAAGCATCTCGTTGGCGGTCTGGATCGACTTCGAGTTCACCTCGAAGGCACGCTGGCTCATGATCATGTTCACCAGCTCCTCGGCGATGGAGACATTGGAGATCTCCAGAAAGCCCTGGCTCAGGGTGCCGATACCGCTCTCGCCGGGCACCCCGGTGGTCACCGCGCCGGAGCTGTCGCTCGGCAGATAGAGGTTGCGACCGATGGGGCGCAGCCCCTGCGGGTTGGGGAAGGTGGCGAGCTCGATGGTGCCCACCACCGACGCCGTGGAGCTGCCGGCCTGCAGGACCGAGACGGTGCCGTCGGAGCCGATGGAGATGGAGGTTGCATCGGTGGGGATGGTGATCGACGGCTCCAGGGGGTCGCCGTTACTGGTGACGATCTGTCCCGAGCTGTCGCGCTTCAGGGCGCCGGCACGCGAGTAGCCGATCTCGCCGTTCGGCTGCACCACCTGAAAAAAGCCGTCACCCTCGATCGCCACGTCGAGATCCCCACCGGTCTGGCGCAGGTCCCCCTGGGTGAAGACCTTGCTCACCGCGGCGGTCTTCACCCCGAGCCCTACCTGGATCCCGGTGGGGACCTGGGTGGAGGCAGAGGCGTCGGTCCCCGGCGCCGTGGTCGACTGGTAGAGGAGGTCCTGAAAATCGGCACGTGCCCGCTTGAAGCCGGTGGTGTTCGCGTTCGCCAGGTTGTGGGCGATCGTGTCGATGTTGAGCTGCTGCGCCTCCATGCCGGTGGCAGCGGTAAACAGGGCTCGAATCATGGCAAGGCTCCTTTAACGTGCCACCTCGCCCACCTGGTCGATGGTGGTGCGAGTGAGGTCGTCACGTTGCTTCATCAACGTCACCTGCGCGTCATAGGCGCGCTGAAGGCGGATCATCTCGATCAGCCCACGGGTCGGATCGCTGTTGCTGTGCTCCACCGCGCCGCCGTGGACCTCCGGCGTCGCCGGTCGCGGACCCGCCTGCGGTCCGGCGCGAAAGAGGCTCGCCCCCTCGCGCACCAACTGGTCGGGTCGGGTGAAGCTGCGCAGGCGGATCTGCCCCACGGGCGCACCGTCCACCAGCACCTCCCCCTTCGGGGTGAAGCCGATGTGGGCGTCGTTGCCCACCCCCACCTGCAGGGTGCGGCCGGTCTCCGCCACCACCACCTCACCGGTGGAGAGCGCCAACTCTCCTTTGCCATTAACCACCAGAGAGCCACCGCGCACGTACCGCTCGCCGCCGCTGCCGCGCACCGCCACCATCCCCTCCCCCTGGAGGGCGAGGTCGAGGGTGCGACCGGTGGCCACCAGGGGCCCGTCGGACATGTCCGGGGCGGCGGTGGTGCTCCCCACCCCCTCCCCGTCCCGCCCCATGAGGAGCGACTCGAAGGCGACGCGCTCGCGCTTGAAGCCGTTGGTCGAGACGTTCGCCAGGTTGTGGGCCACCGTGTCGAGCTGACGATCGCGAGCGACGGCGCCGGTGAGACCGATGTAGATGGGGTTCATGGTTTGAGATCCGGACCGGGATAGCCTGCACCGCCGCCCATGCACACCC
>CAZRGD010000498.1:0-1634 GCA_964599505.1 uncultured Nitrospirota bacterium
GCGTTGTTGCCGTGCTTCGTGGCGGTGACCAACTCGGGTCCGGCGGCGGAGGCGAACGTGCGGGCCGGCAACGAGCGGGTCCTCAGGGCGCGCCTCGCCGATGCCCGCTTCTTCTGGGACGAGGATCGCAAGCGGCCGCTGATCTCGCGTCTGGCCGACCTCGACGGCGTCACCCTCCACGAGCGCCTCGGCTCGGTGCGGGCCCGGGTCGGCCGGATGGAGCAGATCGCCGTTGCCCTCGCGGCTGAGGTGGGTGGTGCGGGGGAGTCCGAGGTGCGCCGGGCGGTGCAACTCTGCAAGGCAGACCTCTCCACCCACATGGTGGTGGAGTTCACCTCCCTCCAGGGGGTGATGGGCCGCTACTACGCAGCCCACGACGGCGAGGAGGAGGCGGTGTGCGCGGCCATCGAGGAGCACTACCGGCCGCGGTTCGCCGGTGACGCCCTGCCCGCCTCGCCGGTGGGTCGCCTGGTGGCGGTGGCCGAGCGGCTCGACGCGGTGTGCGGCGGCTTCGCCGTGGGGCTCATTCCCACCGGCTCCCAGGACCCCTTCGCCCTGCGTCGCGCCGGTCTCGGGCTCATCCAGATCTGCCTCGACGGCGGCTGGGAGATCGACCTCGCCGCCTGGGTGGCGCGCGATCTGGAGCTCCTCGCCGCCGACGGCGTGAAGGTGGCCGACGGTGCCGCGGGCCGGATCCTCGACTTCCTCGGCCAGCGCCTCCACTACGCCCTCTGCTCCCACGGGGTGGCGGACGAGGTGGTGCGGGCGGTCCTCGCCGCCGGTGCGAACCGGCCGGTGGACGCTCGCGCCCGCGCCGCGGCCCTTGCCGAGCTGCGCCAGGAGGACTCCTTTGCCGACGTCGCCACCTCCTTCAAGCGCGTCCACCGGATCATCCCCGAGGGGTTCGAGCCGGTGGAGGTGGACGCGGCGGTGTTGGTGGAGCCGGCGGAGAAGGCGCTCCTGGCGGCGTGCGCGGCGGTGGAGGCGGAGGCGGCGCCCCTGCGGGCAGCGGGCGATTATGGTCAGCTCTTGCGTCGTCTGGTTACACTGCGACCCGCTGTCGATCGTTTCTTTGACGACATTCTGGTAATGGCTCAGGAGGAGGCGCTACGTATGGCACGGCTATCGCTGCTGGCGCGGGTTCGCGCCCTCTTCGACGGTATCGCCGACATGAGCCAATTGGCGGTGGAGGGGTAGCCCCCTTCCGCACCGCTCCTGCTTGCCCACCCCACCACGGAGGCACGACCCGTGACCACACCCAAGTACGTCTACGTCTTTGCCAACGAGCACGCCGAGGGGCGTGGTGACCAGAAGGAGCTCCTCGGCGGCAAGGGGGCGGGGCTCGCCGAGATGACCAATCTCGGGATCCCGGTCCCCGCCGGCTTCACCCTCACCACCGAGGTGTGCACCTACTTCAACGAGCACGACAAGGGGTACCCGCCGGGGATGTGGGACGAGGTCCTCGACGCCATGCGCCAGACCGAGGAGGCGATGGGCCACCGCTTCGGCGACGCCGCCGACCCGCTGCTGGTCTCGGTGCGCTCGGGTGCGCGGGTCTCCATGCCGGGGATGATGGACACGGTCCTCAACCTGGGGCTCAACGACGAGACGGTGCAGGGGCTGATCGCCAAGTC
>CAZRGD010000499.1:0-1620 GCA_964599505.1 uncultured Nitrospirota bacterium
GTGGAACTCCATGAAGCTACAGGCGTTGCGGGGGATCTCGATGAGCAGGTCGGGGGGGTAGGCGGCGAGCTTCAGGCGGGCGATGGAGTGCTGCATCGTCTCGGTGGAGCGGACGAGGATGTCCGCAAATCCCATCTCTTCCTCGTCACGTGGCTCGCCGGTCCACGGTAGGCGCTCGATGAACTCGGCGATCCGTTTTCGGTACTCGCTGAGGTGGTTGCGTCGGGTGGGGGGGGGTGGCGGCTGGAGGTTGCGGCGCGGCCTGCCGCCGAGGTGGACCGCCACCGTGAGGTCGTTGGCGTCGTGGATCGTGGGGGCGACCGGCACCGGGTTGAGGAGGCCGCCGTCGAGGAGTAGGCGGCCGTCGATGCGGTATGGGGTGAGGAGGGTGGGGATGGAAATGGAGGCGCGGATGGCGTCGAAGAGGGGGCCGTCGCGGAGCCACACCTCGCGCTGCTGCACGATGTCCGTGGCCACCGCGGTGAAGGCGATGGGGAGCTCCTCGATGTTGCGTTCGCCGATCAGCTCCCGAAGGGCGTTGATGATCCGCTCCCCCTTCACCAGGCCGCTGCGGCTCAGGGTAGGGTCGATGAGGCGCATCACGTCGGTGCGTGACAGGGCGGAGACCCAGCGGACATAGGTGTCGAGCTCGCCGGCGGCGTAGATGCCGCCGATCACCGCCCCCATGGAGGTGCCGGCGATGGCGCGGATCTCGTAGCCCCGTTCCTCCAACACCTTGATGACCCCGATGTGCGCCAGGCCGCGAGCGCCGCCGCTACCGAGGACGAGGGAGAGGGTACGGGGTTTCATGAAACGGCAGTGTCGCGCCGTGGTGCGCCCTCCTGCAACGAGACCAAAAAAAAGGGGGCGGACCCCAACGGGGTCCGCCCCCCTCCTCGGGCGTGGTCGCAGACCGCGCCCGAGCGCTACAGGTTCTTCGCCACCGTCTCCCAGCTCACCAGGCTCCAGAACGCCGCGACGTACTTCGGCCGGGCGTTGCGGTAGTCGACGTAGTAGGCGTGCTCCCACACGTCGCAGGCGAGCAGAGGGGTGTCGCCGTCGGTCATCGGGTTGCCGGCGTTGGAGGTGGAGGTGATCGCCAGCGATCCGTCCGCCTTCTTCACCAGCCATCCCCAGCCGGAGCCGAAGGTCCCCACCGCGGTGGCGGAGAACTGCTCCTTGAAGGCGTCGAACGAGCCGAAGGCCTTGTCGATCGCCTCGGCCACCGCACCGGTGGGGGCGCCGCCGCCGTTGGGGGAGAGGCAATCGAAGTAGAAGGTGTGGTTCCACACCTGGGCGGCGTTGTTGAACAGGGGGCCGGACGCCTTCTTGATGATCTCCTCCAGGGAGAGGTCGGCGTACTCGGTCCCCTCGATCAGCTTGTTGAGGTTGGCGATGTAGGTCGCGTGGTGCTTGTCGTGGTGGTAGTCGAGGGTCTCGGCGGAAATGTGCGGGGTGAGGGCGTCCTTCGGGTAGGGCAGTTCGGGGAGCTCAAAGGCCATGGGATTCCTCCTCAGATGAGATGGGTAATCATTCTCCGGCAGCCGCCGGTGAGGCGACTCTCCCCGAGACGCGGTGAGCAAGCAAGGCGCGCTTGCGCGCGCCCGGGGATGGGGCTGG
>CAZRGD010000500.1:0-1600 GCA_964599505.1 uncultured Nitrospirota bacterium
GGTGGCCGAGGTGGTGGCCGAGGGGGGCATGTCGTCGGCCGTTGGTCCCGACCTCGCGCCGCTCCTGGCCCGCCTGGTGGCCGCCGTCGAGGGGGTGGAGCAGGGGGTGCGCCTCGCTGCGGTGCGCGCCCCGGCGGAGGGTGGGGCGGCGCCGGAGCTGGTGGGGCTCCTGATGCGCCTCACCACCGCCATCGAGGCGCTCGCCGCCCACGCCGAAGATGCGGACCAGCGCCACCGCGACTTGATGGAGTCGGTCCACCGCCTTGCGGAGCAGACGGTGCGTCGCGCTTCGGACGGTAACCCGGCCCCTGGCCCCGAGGCGGAACCACGTCGCTTCTGGCGCTGGTAGGCGACATCCACTCACTGTGGGGCGGCGAGAGCGAAGAGGACGTGTCCATGGCAATCAAGGTCATTCTGGTGGCGGGCGCCCGCCCCAACTTCATGAAGATCGCCCCGATCATGGCGACGATGGCGAATGAGGTGCGGGTGGAGCCGTACCTGGTCCACACGGGGCAGCACTACGACCAGCGCATGTCGAAGCTCTTCTTCGAGGAGCTCGGGATTCCCAAGCCGGATATCGACCTCGGGGTCGGCTCCGGCAGCCACGCGGTCCAGACCGCCGAGACGATCCGGCGATTCGAGCCGGTCTGTGTCGATCAGCGCCCCGACTGGGTGGTGGTGGTGGGCGATGTGAACTCCACCATCGCCTGCGCCCTGGTGGCGACCAAGCTCGGCGTTCGGGTCGCCCACGTCGAGGCGGGGCTGCGCTCCTTTGACCGCACCATGCCGGAGGAGATCAACCGGGTCCTCACCGATCGGATCAGCGACCTCCTCTTCACCACCGAGCCGTCGGGGAACACCAACCTCGCCGCCGAGGGGGTCGAGCCGGTGCGGGTCCGCTTCGTGGGCAACGTGATGATCGACACCCTGCTCGCCCACCGGCAGCGGGCCGCCGCCTCCACCCTCCTCGATCGCCTCGGCCTCGGCGGAGCGGACGGGCCGCAGCCGTACGGTGTGGTCACCCTCCACCGGCCGGCGAACGTCGACACCGAGGCGAGCCTGGGGGGGATCCTCGGGGCGCTCGCCGAGATCGGCGAGACGCTCCCCCTCGTCTTCCCGGTCCACCCGCGTACCGCCAAGCAGATTGACCGCTTCGGTTTGAACCGGCTGTTCGCCGCCGGCACGCTGCTCGGCGAAGGGCGGTCGGGGCTCTTCGCCATCGAGCCCCAGGGCTACCTCGACTTCCTCCACCTGATGGCCAACAGCCGCATCGTCCTCACCGACTCCGGTGGACTGCAGGAGGAGACCACGGTGCTCGGCGTCCCCTGCGTCACCCTGCGTGACAACACCGAGCGGCCGGTCACCTGTGACCAGGGGACCAACGTCCTGGCCGGCACCGACCCGGCGGCAATCCTCGCCGCTGCTCGCGCCACCCTCGCCGACCCGCCCACCGGGCGGATTCCGGAGCTGTGGGATGGGCACGCGAGCGAGCGGATCGTGGACGCTTTGGTGACGGCCGCCTGAGGGAACACCCCCCCTCCCTCCGCTTACCCGGTCCCATATCTTTTTTGCTGGACACCGTAGCCCCGGTCGGGCAGGG
>CAZRGD010000501.1:0-1569 GCA_964599505.1 uncultured Nitrospirota bacterium
GAGGGCGAGGTGTGGATGAGAGCCCGCGCGTGCACGGCGTCGAGCCACGAACCCCCGCCCCGATCAGCATGGTGCGGGGCGCGGATCGCCAGTCCGCCTCCCACCCTGGCCTCTACCCGGTGGGCGAGGGGGCGGGTCACGCGGGTGGGATCATCTCGTCCGCCGCCGACGCCATCGAGTCGGCCCTGGCGCTCCTCGAATCGGCGCCGTAGCCCCGCTACTCGTCCACCCGTAGCGAGGTATTCCCCTCGGCGAGGCGGAGCTCCACCGGATCGCCGGGGGCGAGGTCGGCGGCACGGGTGAGGGGGGCGGTGTCGCCAGGGCGGGTGGCGATGCAGTAGCCGCGCCCGAGGACCGCCAGGGGAGAGACGGCGTCGAGGGTCTCGGCGATCCGCCGGAGGGCGTGGCGCTGCGAGGTGGTGAGGGTAGCACCGGCGTGGGTGAGGCGGGCGGCGAGACCGTCGAGCTGCGCCCGGTGGCCGGCAAGGCGGGCACGCGGCGAGGTCCGTTCGAGGCGGGTGGCGAGATGGGTGAGCCGCTCCCGGCGGCGGGCGACACCCGCGAGGGTGGCGGCGGCAAGTTCGTCGCGCACCCGAACGATGCGCTCGCGCTGGTCGCGGAAGCGGCGCCGTTGCTGGCCGAGGATGCGGCCGGCGGTGTCGATCCGCTGGGCGAGGTAGTCGAGGCGGCGGCGAAGGGCGAGGTGGAGGCTGCGCCGGCGCTGCACCAGGGTGGCGATGAGGTCCGCCTTCACCGGGAAGGCGAGCTCGGCCGCGTTCGACGGGGTGGCGGCGCGTAGGTCGGCGGCGAAGTCGCAGAGGGTGAAGTCGGTCTCGTGGCCCACCGCGGAGATGATCGGGGTGGTCGCCGCGGCCACCGCCCGTACCACCACCTCCTCGTTGAACGGCCACAGGTCCTCCATCGAGCCGCCGCCGCGGCCGACGATGAGGCAGTCGCAATCACCGCGTGCGTCGAGGCGCTCGATGGCGGCGGCGATCTCCGCCGCCGCCCCCGCCCCCTGGACCCGTACCGGCGCGAGCAGCAGCCCACAGTTGGGGAAGCGGGCGGTGGCGACGCGGACGATGTCGCGGATCACCGCGCCGGTGGGCGAGGTGACGATCCCCACCCTCCCGGGCAGGAGGGGCAGGGGGAGCTTGCGCCCCGGGTCGAAGAGCCCCTCCTGCTCCAGCTTGCGTTTGAGCTCCTCAAAGGCGGCGGCTAGCGCCCCGGCGCCGAGGGGCTCGAAGTAGTCGACGATGAGCTGGTAGGTGCCGCGCGGCGGGTAGATGGAGATCCTGCCCTTGAGCGCCACCGCTTCGCCTTCGTTCAGCTCGAACCGCTGGTACTTCTGCTGGTAGCGAAACAGGGCACAGCCAAGAGCGGCCTCCTTATCCTTCACCGTGAAGTAGGTGTGGCCCGAGGCGACCCGTCGGAGCGACGACACCTCGCCCCCAACCCACACCTCGGCGAACCGCTCCTCCACCACCTCCTGGAGGAGGCGGGTAAACTCGGAGACAGTGAGGATGGACGGCGGCGGAGTCATGGCGGTCAGCGGTCAGCGGTCAGCGG
>CAZRGD010000502.1:0-1567 GCA_964599505.1 uncultured Nitrospirota bacterium
TTTTTGTTTTTTGTTTGTCGGGGCCGCCTGTGGTTCGGACAGAGTGGTGCGTGGGCGGCGTCGGGGTGGTTGACGGGCCAGCCTCTGCGGTGCGCCGAGCGGGGCCGTCCTGGCGCGGGTGCGCGGTGGTGTGAGCGACGGCGGGGGCGCCGGGGAGCTCCGCGGCGCGGTGGGCCGTCGGCACGCCGACGGCTTTGCCTCCGAGGCGGCACGCAGCCAACGGCTGGCGGTCTCCATGGCGGCGATCGGAGGGTAAGTGATGCAGGAGATGATCCCGGTGGCGGATGCGGTGGCGCTGCTTCGCACCCTGGTGCCGGTGCGGCGGCGGGTGGACGTGGGGGTGGCCGATGCGGTGGGGCAGGTCCTCGCCGAGGGGGTCGCGGCACCCGAGCCGCTGCCGCCGTTTACCAACTCCGCCATGGACGGCTTCGCGGTGCGTTGGGTGGACGTGGCGACCGCGGCCGACGGTGAGGCGGTGAGCCTGCGGGTGGCCGGCGAGTCCGCCGCCGGCCACCCGTACGACGGGGAGGTCGGGGAGGGGGAGGCGGTGCAGATCTCCACCGGCGCGGTGGTGCCGGCGGGGGCGGACACGGTGGTGCCGGTGGAGGAGACCGCCGGCGACGGCCCCACGGTCGAGATCCGGCGGGTGAAGCGGGCGGGTCAACATGTGCGCGCTGCCGGTGAGGAGGTGTCGGCGGGCGACGCGGTGGCGCAAGAGGGAGACGAGGTGACCCCGGCGCTCCTCGGCCTCCTGGCCACCCTCGGCGTGGAGCGGGTTGCGGTCTACGCCCGGCCGCGGGTCGCCATCGTGGTCACCGGCGCCGAGCTCACCGGCGTGACCCGCCTCGCCCCGGGGCAGATCCGCGACTCCAACGGCCCCATGCTCGCCGCGGCGGTGGCCGCCTCCGGCGGCGAGGTGGTCTCTCTCACCCGGGTGGGCGACCGGGAGGAGGCGACCCGTGAGGCGATCGGGGAGGCGGCGGAGGTCGCGGAGGTGGTGATCACCTCGGGCGGCGTCTCCGTGGGGCCCCACGACCTGGTGCGCGGCGCCGCCGAGGCGGTGGGCTTTACGCCGCTTCTGTGGCGGGTGCTCCAGAAACCGGGCAAGCCGCTGTTTGTCGCCCGCCGCGAGGACACCGTGCTGGTGGGGCTACCGGGCAACCCGGTCTCCGCCCTCTCCTGTTTCACCCACTACCTCCACCCCCTCCTGCAGGCGGCTGGAGGTCGCCCCTTTGGCTGGCCGCGCACCACCGGTCGCCTCGCCGAGCCGGCGGCGGCGAAGGGTGATCGGACCCTGCTCCTGCGGGTGCGCCTCGACGGCGATGGTGTCCACCCCCTCACCCGCCAAGCGTCGCACATGCTTACCACCATTGCTGGTGCCGACGGCTATTGCGTGGTGCAGCCGGGCCACCCTCTGGCGGCGGGGGCGACAGTGGAGGTGTATCTGTATCCGTGGCGGGCGCCACGGATAGAGGGGCTAGGGGTTAGGGACTAGGGGCTAGGGAAGGACGGCCCTGCGGGCCGGATGAGATGCCGATGCAGTCTCCCCACGAAACAGATATCTGGC
>CAZRGD010000503.1:0-1564 GCA_964599505.1 uncultured Nitrospirota bacterium
TGAGATGACGGCGTCGGTCGGCCTCTGCCGACCCTACGGTCAGGTACCCCATCTTGTTTCCGCTGATCCTCAGAGACGCGGAGGGGCAAAGATTGCGTCTCGATCCACGGGCGCCGGCGTAACCGCGACCGGGAGGTCCGGCAGACTCCCAGCTCGCGCGGCGAGCCCACCCCATAGCCCCTCCGTAATTCCGCCGAGTGGGTAGACCTGTAGACGTTCTGGCAGCCGACTCACGCAGTGGCGATCGTGCGGTAGGCTAAGGGCAACCAGGATTTACTATGCCCACGCGCGACGTGGTCCTCGCCGGCCACCTCCTCGACTCGCTCCTCCTCTCCAAGCTCCTCGATGAGCTCGCCGCCCTCGGTGTCGAGGCGGAGGTGGTGGAGGCGGAGGTGGGGAGCCATCGCGAGGATGCCACCACCATCACCCTTCGCATTACCGCCGCCGACAGCTCGGCGATGGCGGCGGCGGAGGCCTGCCTCGGCCGCCACGGCTTCGACGATGCGACCGAGGCCCCCGAAGCCCACCTCGTCCTGGCGCCGGAGGATGGCGTCTTTCCCGATCTGTTTTACGCCACCACCAACCTCCCCACCCGGGTCCGTCACGACGGTCGCTGGTGGGAGGTGGCGCCGATGGAGATGGACTGCGGCCTGGTCTGGCTCGACGACCACTTCGCCTGCGTGCCGGTGGCGGAGGTGCGAGGCGAGTCGCCGGTGGTGGTGGGGGAGCGGGGGGTGGAGGTGGCAACCGTGGCGCGACGGCCTCATGGGGAGCCCTTCACCTTCATGGCGAGCGACGCCTCGATCGAGGAGCCGAAGGGGGCGCGCATCCGGCAGGTGGCGGCGCGGTGCCGCGCGACCCACGCGGCGGGGCGCGAGATCCTCTGGGTCGCCGGCCCGGCGGTGGTCCACACCGGCGGCGGTGACGCCCTGGCGCGGCTGGTCGAGGCGGGGTGGGTCGATCGCCTCGATACCGGCAACGCCCTCGCGGTCCACGACATCGAAGAGGCCCTCTACGGCACCGCCCTGGGCAAGGAGACCACCACCGATCGCCCCACCGACGGCGGCCACTGCCACCACCTGCGCGCCATCAACCGGATCCGCGGAGCCGGCTCCATCGCCGCAGCGTGCGAGTCGGGGCTCCTCACCCGCGGGGTGATGCACGCCTGCTGGCAAAAAGGGGTCCCCTTCCTCCTCGCCGGCTCGATCCGTGACGACGGCCCGCTACCGGACACGATCACCGACGTGATCGCAGCGCAGCAGGCGATGCGCGCCGGCCTCGCCCGGGTCGGGATGTGCATCATGGTCGCCACGACGCTCCACGGCATCGCCGTCGGCAACCTCCTGCCGGCCACCTGCGAGGTGGTGATGGTCGACATCAACCCGTCGGTGGTCACCAAGCTCGCCGACCGTGGCACCAGCCAGGGCGAGGGGCTGGTCACCGACGCCGCCTACTTCCTCTCGGCCCTGGCCGAGCAGCTGGGCCCGCCGCGCGCCGCGGGCGCGGGGATGAGGGACTCCGTCCTGTCCCCGCACCTGACACCGCCGCGCCACTCCCGCGGGTG
>CAZRGD010000504.1:0-1547 GCA_964599505.1 uncultured Nitrospirota bacterium
CTCATCCCTGCGCGCGTAGCGCGCCCACACCTCCTCTTCCTCCTCATCGCCCTTGCCACCACCCTGACCGCCTGTGCCACCGCCGGGGCGACTCGCGATGGCTCACCCATGGAACAGATCGAGTGCGGCGGCCAGTCGGGAACGGTGGGGGAGCGGAGCGGTTTCGCCCTCTATACTGATCCGGCTGCCTTCGCCGCCGCCTACATCGCCATCCACGCCGGCCAGTTGCCGCGGCCTCCGGTGGTGGCGGTGGACTTCGACCACGCGGTGGTGGCCGCCGCCTTCCTCGGCCGGCGGCCCACTGCCGGTTACGGGATTCACATCACCGGCGCGGTGCGCGACGGCGACCGCCTGGTGGTGACCGTGGCGCGGCGTGCGCCACCGGCCGGAGCGATTACCGCCCAGGTCATTACCTCGCCCTACTGCCTCGTGCGCCTCACCCGCGGCGGTTGGCGGTCGGTGCGCTTCGTCGATTCGGAGGGGCACCGTCTCGCCGAGGTCGCCCTGCCCACGCCGTGATTCGCCACCGCGGTCCCGTCTCCCCGCGTCGTGCGACCATCGCGATCATCGCGTGGGTTGCCCTCCTCGTGGCGGCCGTGCCCGCCCGGGCAGCGGTACCGGAGCGGGTCGAGGTGCGGCGCGATGTGGCCAACCTGCGCGGGGCGCCGTCCACCGGTGCCCCGAAGGTGGGGAGGGCGAAAAAGGGGGACCGTTTTTCGGTCCTCGACCGCCAGGGCGACTGGTACGAGGTTCGCCTGCCGGGGCACAAGCGGGCGTGGATCTTCAAGCGCCTCGTGCGGCCGACGGTGACCCCGGTGGAGGTGGGGAGCCGGGTGCGGCCCAAGGGGCACTACGCCAACCTGCGGGCACGGCCGTCGCGCCGCGCCAAGCGGGCCGGGAGGCTCGAACGCGGTGCGTCGTTGGCGGCGGTGGGGCGTGACGGTGATTGGATCCAGGTGGAGCGGCCCGACGGCCGGCGGGTGTGGGTCGCCGCCGAGGTTGCGCGCCTCATCCCCCCCAACCCGGTGGCGCCGCTGCTGGCGGCGCTTAGGCGCGACTATCCCGGGGTGGTGCGGTGGGGGGCGGTGAACGAGGTGACGCTGGATCACTACCGCGAGGCGGAGCTCGACATGGTGGTGGAGTCGTCGTGGCACTTCCTCGCCGAGGAACAACGCCTCGCCTTCCTGCGCCAGGCGGCGCGTGGATTCGCCGATCTCTTGCGTGAGCACACCGCCTACCGCCGTCGTTACCGCAACCGTCCCCTGGTGGTGGTCACCGACCCCTCGAACACGGTGGTGGGCAGTGCCACCCCGCGACAGGCGCGGCTGTTCTAGGAGTGTTGCATCGGCTCGCTCCTCCTCCGGGGGAGGGTTGGAGTGGAGGTGGTGGGAAGTAGCACCCAGCTCCATCCCACCGCCCTCCCCCCCGCCCCTCCCGAAGGGAGGGGAGCCGATGGGACTCCCCTTTGGGGAGGATGGGTTGTTTGGGGGGTTGGAGTGGGCACACTTCGATTCTCCGCGCAGCGGAGTCTCATCGGCCCCCTCCCC
>CAZRGD010000505.1:0-1522 GCA_964599505.1 uncultured Nitrospirota bacterium
TCTTCCCCTGCGTGGTCATCCTCGGGGTGCGCCAGTGCGGCAAGACGACCCTCCTTGATGACCCCGACCTCTTCTTCCGGCTCCACCCGGACAAGGTCGCCATCGACGAGGCGCAGCTCTCCCCCGAGCTCTTTCCCGCCCTGCGCGCCGCCATCTGCGAAGCCTCTCCGACTTCATCGACCGACACGGCTGCGGCTACGGCCTGGTGATCGACAACCACGAGCGACCCCGCCGCCTCACCGAGACGATCCTGTCGCTCCCCGCCACCACGCTGTAGTGCCTCCCTGCGAGCGAAGCGTGCCTTCATTTTTCGCACAGCGAAAAATGGCGCAAAAAAGGCGGGGTTCCGAAGAGTTACCCAGCAAAGATCCATCGAAGGATCTTGGTATGGCCACCCACCGCATGCCATGAGGTGCTGGACGGCTCTGTGCGCTCGGAACCCCGCACACTTAATGCATGTTGACTACTGAAGATTAGTTTTTAACCGCGCTTGTGTCAACCGGAACCGGGGGCAAAACGGGCGGTGTCGCCACACCCTCCTCGCGGATCACCGTCTCGGAGAGGGAGCCGAAACGCAGCCTCGTGGTGATGCGCACCGGAATGCGCGGCGCCTCGCGCCGGATCCAGGCGCTGAAGCCGCCGTACCGCTGGCGCTCCGAGCGGTACCACACCGCCCCCTCCACCCGGTCGGCCACGATGCGCCCGAGGCCGGTGCGCACCCGCTTGTGCCCCGTCACCTCCAGGCGCACCTCCTTCTCCTTGTCTCCATCCAGGAGCGGGATGCGGGCGCCGTCGAGCTCCGCGAGGGGATGCTGGAGGATCCAGTACGACAGGGTGAGGGGCCACTGGAGCCCCTGCTTGGCGGGGATCACCCGCCGATCCCACTCGCCGGTACGAAAGTCGTGGCGGAGAAAGGTGGCCAGCCCCCGCCCCCAGTCGATGGTGGTCCACCGGTCCTGGCGCCGCCCCTTGGGCTCGTCGATCCGCTCGTATAGGAGGGTCGGCCGCCCGTCTCCGTCGATGCGGGCGACGAAACGATCGTGGACCCGATACAGCTTCGCCATGGGACCGTTCGGCTGAAGCTCCTTGGCGACGATGACGTGGCCACCGCGGTCCCCCCATGTGTAGGTCGAGCGCCCCACGGGGATGACACCAAAACGGACCTTGAAGGTGAGACGCACACCCGAGGGATCGGCGCTCACCAACGACCCCGCCAACAAAGCGAGGAGGCCAAGAAGGGCGACATGCCACCACCGGAAAGCGCCACGCGGGTGACGGCCACCCCTCGGAGTCTCCTGCGGCGCTTTTTTGGAGTGATGAGTTTGTTGTTTAGAACCAATCATTTACAAACCTACACGGCATAGTCTGGCAGCTTGGATAAACTGGCAACAATCTTGCTCAAGTACCCGTTAGAGGTTCAGACCACGACCATGACACCCCCGCTCCAGACCCACACCACCCACACGAGCCACCGAGACAGATCCCCCGATCCCTTGTCAACAACGGCCACACCGCCCCTCTC